>JBCDIB010000014.1:0-18186 GCA_038749385.1 Pseudomonadota bacterium
CCCTTCTTACTGTCGCGAAAAATTACCTTTGGTGCGCTGGGCAATAGAAGGTCGAGCGCCCACTTTGCACGATGCGCCTTATGGTTCCGTTGCACCCCGGTTTGGCGCAGGGCTGGCCTTCCCGGTCATAGGCGGCAAACCTGTGCTGGAAATATCCCAGCGTGCCGTCGGCCTGGGCATGGTCGCGCAGGGTGGAGCCTCCCGCTTCGATGGCCTCGGCAATCACATCAATAATGGCTGGAGCCAACCGTTCCAACGCCGCTGTCGGGGTTCCCGCCTTGGTCACCAGCGAGCCCGCCATGCGCCGGGGTGATATGCCTGCCCGCCAAAGCGCCTCGCAGACATATATATTGCCAAGCCCGGCAATGTTCCTTTGATCCAGCAGTGCCGCCTTGATCGGCGTTTTCCTGCCGGCAAACACCTGCGCCAGATAATCGGGGCTTAGGGCATTGCCTAAAGGCTCAGGCCCCAGATGCGCAAAACTTGGGTGCGTGTCGAAGTCCCGCCGCTGTACATATTGAATGTAACCGAAGCGCCGCGGGTCATTGTAGATGATCTTCGCTTTGGCTGATCCATCGGCGCCCTTCATATGAAAAACCACATGGTCGTGGCGCTCGTCCCTGCTGCGCTCGTGGTGGAATTTGCCGGTAATTTGTTGCTCCACCCGGAACGAACCCGACATGCCCAAATGGCAGATGATCACTGCTCCATCATCAAGATCGACGGTCATGAACTTGGCCCGCCGCCCCAGACTGACGATGCGCCGCCCCCGCGCCAGTTGTGCCAAGCCGTCGGGGAACGGAAACCGCAGGTCCGGTCTGCGCAGCTCAAGCTCTCCTATGGTTTGGCCCTCCATGGCGGGGGCGAGGCCACGGCGGACGGTCTCTACTTCGGGCAGTTCAGGCATTTGGCTTAGCTTTCTGTCTGCCAGCACGCTAGGGTGAGCTAAGGCCCCAAGCGCCTTGAAGCAAGACGGGACCATCCGTCGCTGTCTTTGACTGGCCTTCACAGTCCTGCACAACTATATGCGGTGAAGCACTCCGCCCGCACTCGAAAGGCTTTCCATGACTGAGGTTTCGAACACAGGCTCCCGCGATCGCAGCCGCGCCCCCGGCGACATGGAAACCTCTTACGGTTTTCAGCCCGTGCGCCCCGGCGAAAAGCAGGGCCGCGTCGATCAAGTGTTCCACAAGGTGGCCAACCGCTACGATGTGATGAACGATCTGATGAGCGTCGGTATGCACCGGGTTTGGAAGAACGCCGCCGTGTCCTTCGTGTCCCCGTCCCGCAGTCAGCCCTGGCGCGGTCTCGATGTAGCAGGTGGCACCGGGGATATCGCGTTCCGCCTCGTGGAGGCCAGCGGCCACAACGCCCATGTCACTGTTCTCGACATTAACGGCTCCATGCTTGAGGTCGGTGCGGACCGTGCGCGTAAGAATAGCATGGAAAGCAACACAGAGTTTGTTGAAGCCAATGCCGAGGAATTGCCTTTTGAGGATAAGAGTTTCGACGCTTACACAATAGCGCTTGGCATCCGTAACGTCCCGCGCATGGATAAAGCGCTGTCGGAGGCGCGTCGCGTCCTGAAAACCGGCGGCAAATTCATGTGCCTTGAGTTTTCCGCAGTCGATCTGCCAGGCTTCGATCGCATTTACGACGCCTGGTCTTTCAACGCTATTCCGCCCATCGGCCGTGTCGTGACGGGCGACGCCGAACCCTACCAATATCTGGTGGAGAGCATTCGCAAATTCCCCGACCAAGAGCGGTTTGCCGCGATGATCCGCGACGCCGGGTTCAGCAATGTTGCCTATCGCAACTTCAACGGTGGTATCGTTGCCATGCATACCGCTTACGCCTTTTAGAGAGCGTTTGGCAGCGCCTCGCAAGTTCACGCTTCGGCCCGTTTAGAGTTCATTTTGACCAACATCTTCTCCTTCTTCCGGCTCATGGCCGCCGCCTGGGTGATGGCGCGCGAGGGCGTTGTGGCCGCCCTGCCGGGCGACGCGCTCACCGGGCTGCCGCATTTTGGCTGGCGTATTGGCGCCGCCTTGGCCCGCCGCCGGACGCGCGATGATAGCAGGTCAGAGCGCCTGAGCCGCGCGCTGAACCGGCTCGGACCAAGCTACATCAAGCTGGGCCAATTTCTCGGTTCGCGGCCGGACCTTGTTGGCAACGCCATCAGCCGAGACCTTGAAAGTCTGCAGGACCGCGTGGAGCCCTTCCCTCTTGAGAAGGCTCGCGAGCTGGTGGAGGGAAGCCTCGGCCGCCCGGTGGACGAAATGTTTGATCGCTTCGATCCGCCACTGGCGGCAGCGTCCATCGCGCAAGTGCACCGCGCAAGGCTCAAAACGCCCATGCGGTCGCCGGTGGGGCACAAGCCGGACGGTGATGAAATGGATGTGGCCGTGAAGGTCATCCGCCCCGGCGTGCGCGCCCGTTTCGCCCGCGATCTGCAAACCTTTTACTTCGCGGCGCGCATGGCTGAACGATTTGTCCCGGCGGCCAAACGGTTGCGCCCTGTCATTGTGGTGGACTCTCTGGCTCAGACCACGCGCATTGAGCTGGATTTGCGCATGGAGGCGGCAGCCTTCTCAGAGCTGGCGGAAAACACCAAGGACGATCCGGGCATTCTCGTGCCCCGCGTCGACTGGGAACGGTCCGGCCGCGATTGTGTGACCATGGATTGGGTGGATGGCATCAAGCTGTCTGACGAAGCGGGGCTGGCGGAAGCAGGCATCAACCGTGAAACGCTGGCGGTGACGCTTATCCAGACATTCCTGCGCCATGCCATCCGTGATGGATTTTTCCACGCCGACATGCACCCAGGCAATGTTTTTGCCCTGCCCGACGGGCGGCTTGCCCTGATCGATATGGGCATCATGGGGCGCATCGGCATCAATGAGCGCCGGTTCCTGGCCGAAATTCTCTACGGCTTCATCAACCGCGACTACCTCAAGGTTGCGCAGGTACATTTCGAGGCGGGTTATGTGCCGCGCCACCATGATGTGGACAGCTTTGCGCAAGCCATCCGCGCCATCGGTGAGCCGATCCATGGCCAATCTGCCGAAACAGTGTCCATGGCCAAGCTGTTGACGCTACTGTTCGAAGTGACCGAATTGTTCGACATGCAAACGCGCCAGGAGCTGATCCTGTTGCAAAAGACCATGGTTGTCGTGGAGGGCGTGGCGCGCATTCTCGATCCGCGCTTCAATATGTGGAAGGCATCCGAGCCCGTGGTGGGTGACTGGATCGCCCGCAACCTTGGCCCCATCGGCGAAGTTCGCCAGGCGGGGGACGCTCTGCGCACCTTCTACGGTCTCGCCAAACGCCTGCCTGAATTTGCCGAGCGGGCTGAAACTCTGGCCGCCGATCTGGAAATTTTGGCACGCGAGGGGGCGCACTCCCAGCAACGTGGCTTGGGGGCGCCGGCCCTTGGTGCCCTGTGGGTGGCGGCGCTGGCGCTTGCGGCCATTGCGGCTAGTCTGCTTACTTAGGGCATGGATATCAAACTCGAGGGTCGCACGGTCCTTCTCATCATCACCGGCGGCATTGCAGCCTATAAAAGTCTCGATCTGATCCGCCGCCTGCGCGAACGCGGTGCTCGGGTGCGGCCGGTCATGACCAGCGGTGCCCAGCATTTCGTCACGCCGCTGGCTGTTGGTCCGCTGGCCGCCGAAAAGGTGCACACCGACCTCTTTGACCGCGAGGACGAAGTGGATGTAGGCCATATTCGCCTCGCCCGGGATTGCGATCTGGTGCTTGTCGCTCCGGCCACCGCCGACTTTATGGCCAAGATGGCCAACGGTCTGGCGGATGATCTGGCCTCCACCTGTCTTCTGGCCACGCGCTCGCCGGTCTTGATCGCTCCGGCCATGAACCCCGCCATGTGGAACCACCCGGCTACATTGCGAAATGTCGAGCGTTTGAAGGCCGACGGGATACATTTCATCGGCCCCGAAAGCGGCGAAATGGCCGAAAGTGGCGAGGCCGGCCGTGGCCGTATGAGCGAACCTGATATGATAGCGGGGGCAGTGGAAGCGGTGCTGGCCCCAGAACACAAACCGCTCACGGGCAAAAGCATCATCGTCACCGCTGGCCCAACGCACGAACCCATCGACCCCGTGCGTTACATCGCCAACCGTTCGTCGGGCAAACAGGGCTATGCCATCGCCGGTGCGCTCGCTGATTTGGGAGCAGACGTAAAATTGGTCTCTGGCCCCACCGATCTGACCGCACCCGAAAATGTTGATCTGGTGGACGTGGAAACAGCTGCCCAAATGCAAGCTGCAGTGTCCGGCCACATGCCCGCCGATGCAGCAATTTTCGTGGCCGCGGTGGCAGATTGGCGGGTCGCTGATCCAGCCAATGGCAAGCTGAAGAAGTCCGCCGACGCGCCTGTGCCCGATCTGGATTTGGTGCAAAACCCTGACATTTTGGCAGGCATCGGAAATAGGGAAGCGGGCCGCCCCGAACTGGTGATCGGATTTGCCGCTGAAACAGATAATGTGTTGGAAAACGCGCGGCGCAAGCTCATGAAAAAAGGCGCGGACTGGATTGTGGCCAATAACGTGTCGTCGGACGAGACAGGTTCTGGCGTCATGGGCGGTGACCAAAATACGGTGCATCTTGTGACCCGTGACGGCGAGGAAAACTGGCCGACGATGGACAAAACGGATGTGGCCCAGCGGCTGGCCGAGCGTTTGTCGGCCCATTTCACGGCATCTGAATGATGGCTGTCATCAGACTGAAAACACTTCCCCATTTCGAAGGTTTGCAATTGCCTTCATATGAAAGCGGTGGCGCTGCGGGTTTTGACCTGCGCGCGGCCGTTGGAGAGGACATGTTTCTAGCTGCCGGCGCCCGGGCTGCCATACCCACCGGTCTGATCTTTGAGATACCGCGGGGCCACGAGGTACAGGTGCGCCCGCGCTCGGGTCTTGCCCTCAAACACGGCATCACATGTCTCAACAGCCCTGGAACTGTGGATGCGGACTATCGTGGGGAAGTGATGATAATTCTCGCCAATATGGGCAAAGATAATTTCACCATTCAGCGGGGCATGCGCATTGCGCAGGGCGTCTTGGCCCCGGTAGTGCAAGCCCGGTTTGAGAGCGTCGAAGACGTCGGAAGCACACCGCGTGGTGCAGCGGGCTTCGGCTCCACCGGCACGAACTAGTTTACTCTGCCACGGGCTCCGAGCGGCTGGCAGCTCGCACCATCCGAAGCACAACACTGCGGTCCCGGGGGTCAGCGATACGTAGGAACGCAGCCACCAATTCGCTCACTTGAAACGACAGATCCGCCTGTTCGGTGAGCGCTTCATCGCCCACAATCTCAGCAATATCCAGCTTGCCCGAGCTCTTCGATGCAATTGAATTGGAAATGTCGGCGATGGCTGGATCGTCAATTTGCAATGCGCCAAGCACAGCCGATGGCGACTTACCAAACACTGCGCAAATTTCGAACAGCCGCGACAATTCCATACGGCTTACACCGGTTTCATATTTCTGAAATTGCTGCGGCGAAATGTGGATCGCCCGGGCAACGTCTGCCTGGGTCATATTCTTTTCAGCACGCCACACCCGCAGAACCCGCCCGATTTCGCGGTTCAAATGCGCTGCTGATCTCTGTTCTTCCATATTCATCGCATGATGCTCCTGTGACGAATGTATAGGCAGCAGGGGCAAACTTCTATGACATGAACCCGACGTTTTGGACGCAGACGAAGGGTGATCTTTGCCCCACTGTCTATTTTTTTAGACAGTGGGAAAATGGGTGATGTGTGACGGGTATCAGGACACCGACTTTACGGCTTCATCGCGCAATTCTCGACGCAGGATCTTGCCGACATTGGTCTTGGGCAGTTCATCCCGCAAGTGCAGAATGGTTGGCACCTTGTAAGCCGTCAGATGCTCTTTGCAGAACGCCCGCATATCCTCGCGGTCCAGCGACTGGCCCTCATGCAGCACGACGTAAGCCGTCACATCTTCACCGGCCTTTTCAGATGGGGTGCCCACCACGGCGGCTTCTGAAATGGCGGCATGCTGCACCAGAATTTCCTCAACCTCGTTGGGGTACACGTTGAAGCCGGAAACCAAGATCATGTCTTTCTTGCGATCAACGATTTTGAATGCGCCGTCTTCCAGCATCATGGCAACATCGCCGGTTTTGAAGAAACCGTCATCGGTCATGCATTTGGCGTCTTCTTCCGGGCGGTTCCAGTAGCCGGCCATCACCTGCGGGCCGCGCACGGCCAATTCACCAGCTTCACCGGGGGGCACCATTTCGCCTTTATCGTTCAAGATGACGACATCGGTCTGCTGCAGTGGGTAGCCGATATTGCCGGAAAATTCGGGCAGGCTAAGGGGATTCATTGTGGCCACGGGGGAGGTTTCGGAAAGGCCATATCCTTCAATAATTGGCGTGCCCGATAGCTCTTTCCATTTGCGCGCAACCTCTGCCTGGGCGGCCATGCCGCCCGCCACCGAGAACACAACTTTAGAGAAATCGACTGTGCCAATGTCCTTATGGTTGGCCAGTGCGTTGTAGAGCGTGTTGACGCCCGAAAACATGGTAACCGTGGATTTCGACAGCGTTTTCACAAAGCCATCAATGTCCCGCGGGTTGGGGATGAGCAGCAGCTTTGCGCCCATGTTCATAAAGACAAATGTGCAGGTAAGGCCGAAGATGTGGTAGATTGGCAGCGCCAGAACCATCACGTGGTCGGTGTCGAGGCCACGCAGAAACGGGCCCATATTGGCGTCGCACTGGGCGACATTGGCGGCCACATTTCTGTGCAGCAGCGTTGCCCCTTTGGAAACACCTGTCGTGCCGCCGGTATATTGCAGGAACGCCACGTCGTCGGGGGCAACTTCTGGCCGCTCATAGGCGCCCGTGTAACCCACGACTTCAGTGAAACGCACGGTGCCGGTCAGGCCGTGGGGCGGGGCGGCTTTCTTGACCTTACGTGACACGAAATTGACTATTTGCCCCTTCAGACCCATCAGATCGCCCGGGGCGATGACGACCACTTTCTCAAGACCCATTTCTTTGACGCCAGCGCTCTCCACGACCTGGGCGAAGTTTTCCAGGACGAGGAGGATCTTGGCGCCGGAATCCGTGATCTGATGCTTGAGCTCACGTGCGGTGTAGAGCGGGTTGACGTTCACCACAGTGAACCCGGCCAGCAGAACACCGAACACGGAGACCGGGCACGCCAGAAGATTGGGGCACATCACGGCAACGCGGTCGCCCTTTTTCAGGCCCTGCGCCTGCAACCATGCGGCCACGCGTTCGGCGGCCTCGATGGTCTGGCGGAAACTGAGGATCTTGCCCAGCGCTTCCACGCAGGGGCGGTCCGGATATGTGTTGGCAGAGTTGCGCAGAATGACGTCGAGTGTCTGGGGATAGCTTTCCGGCAAATCGCGCATGACATTTTCAGGGTATGAGTCCAGCCACGGGCGGGGCATGTCACTTGCTACATTGATATTCATGATACTCTCCCAATTGCCTGTGCGCTCGGCACATGGCGCAGGCCAAAGCGCGCATCATGCCAGCGCAGCGGGCCCGGTGAACTTGTTTGATGCGATTCCAAATTGTCCGGATTTGAAAAATCCGAAAGCCTCCCAGCTGAACCGCACGCCTCCTGACTTTATCTAATCAGATGCGTCATTGCCGCGCAAACCGATCATCAAGCCCTTCTGAATGACGTTCTGCCCGCCACCCGCAACCGCTTTGAAAAACTTGGTTGGTAGCCGACAAAGCGATCCGGCAGGGGGTCTATCTTACGTTTGCGTAAACGTCAAATAACCCTGGCAAATGAGACGGACCATCTGTGCATTGTGGCTTCTGGTCAGGACACTAAAGGGCAGTTAAGACTTCCCCACCAATCACGTGTAAAGTCCGATATGCCCATGAGCAGCTCCGCCAAAATTCCTGAGAAGACCGGAAAATGGGACTTCTGGATCGACCGTGGCGGCACCTTCACCGACATTGTGGGCCGAAACCCCGGCGGTGAGCTTCGCGCCCACAAGCTGCTCAGTGAGAACCCCGAAAGCTACCCCGATGCCGCCATTCAGGGCATCCGGGATCTGATGGGTGTAGCGCAGGACGAGGCTATCCCCTCGGCGAAAATCGCCACAGTGAAGATGGGCACCACCGTTGCCACCAATGCCCTGCTTGAGCGCAAAGGCGACCGGGTGGCGCTCATAACCAACAAAGGCTTTGGTGACGTGTTGGAGATCGGCAATCAGGCGCGGCCCAAATTGTTCGACCGGCACATCGTCAAGCCTGAACTGCTTTATGAAGAAGTGGCGGAAGTGCCCGGACGTTTCCATGTGAACGGCACCGAGATGGAGCCTTTCGATATCGAAGCGTGTCGCACGGCCATGCAGGCTATTCACAGCCGTGGCATCCGCTCCGTGGCCATCGTCTTCATGCACGGCTACCGCCACCACGCCCACGAATTGGCCGCCGAGGAAATCGCCCGCGAGATCGGCTTTAGCCAAGTCTCCGTCAGCCACAAGGTTTCGCCCCTTATAAAATTTGTCGGACGCGGTGATACATCGGTGGTGGACGCCTATCTGTCGCCCATCCTGCGCCGTTATGTGGATCAGGTGGCGGGGGAGCTAGATACCGCAAACACCGATTGCCGCCTCATGTTCATGATGAGCTCCGGCGGATTGACCGATGCATCACTGTTCGAGGGCAAGGACGCCATCCTGTCCGGCCCCGCCGGGGGCATCGTCGGGGCCGTCGAGACGTCGCTGCTGGCGGGCTATGACCGTATTATTGGTTTTGATATGGGCGGCACATCCACAGATGTGGCTCATTATGGCGGCGCATTCGAGCGGGACTTTGAAACCGAAGTGGCCGGAGTGCGCATGCGTGCGCCGATGATGAAAATTCACACCGTGGCGGCGGGGGGCGGCTCGATACTCTTTTACGACGGCCAACGTTTCCGCGTGGGGCCAGAAAGCGCCGGCGCCAACCCCGGACCGGCTTGCTACCGCCGCGGCGGCCCGCTGGCGGTTACAGATGCCAACGTGATGGTAGGCAAGCTGCAGCCGGACCTGTTTCCCGCTGTTTTCGGGCCGGACCAGAATGAGCCGCTGGACGCCGATATTGTGCGCGAGCGGTTCAAGGAATTGGTGAGCGAAACTGGTCGGTCCGCCGAAGACATCGCCGAAGGTTTCCTTCGCATCGCCAACGAGAACATGGCCAATGCGGTCAAGAAAATCTCGGTGGAGCGCGGCTACGACGTGACATCGTATGCGCTCAACTGCTTTGGCGGCGCTGGGGGCCAACATGCGTGTGCCGTGGCCGAACGGTTGGGCATGAAAACGGTCATCATTCACCCGTTTGGCGGCATACTCAGCGCCTACGGAATGGGTCTGGCCGACATCAAAGCCAACCGGCAGTTTTCGGTGGAGCGCGCGTTTACCGAGGCGGAAGTCGAGGCGCTCGAAGGCCAGATTACCGACGCCGTGGCACAGGCTCAGACTGAATTGCGCGGACAGGGCGTTGAGGCGAGTACAGACGGCACCGCCGTGGCATTCCACATCAAATATCGCGGCACGGACACGGCACTCGAAGTGCCCCAAGCGCCTTTCGCCGAGATGCTGAAAACCTTCGAAGCGCAGCACCGCCGGCAATTCGGTTTTCTTATGCCCCAGACCCCGCTGGTTATCGAGTTGATTTCGGTGGAACTGGCCGCAGGGGGCGCAGATTCCAGTGAGCCAGAGCATCCGTCGAGCGATGCCAACCCGAAGGCCACCGACACGCGGCGCATGTTCGTCGCCGGCCAGTGGCACGATGCGAAGGTCTATCAGCGCGATGATCTCACGCCGGGCCAGACAATCGCCGGGCCAGCCATCATTGTGGAAGCCATCGGCACCGTGATCGTAGAGCCGAACTGGGATCTGTCGATCAATTCCAGGAAACACATCATCCTTACGGCCCGCGCCGATGCGGCTGCGACGGGTAAGGCGGTCGCGGCGCCTGGCCTCGAAACACCGGACCCGGTGATGCTGGAAGTGTTCAACAACCTCTTCATGTCCATCGCAGAACAGATGGGGGTGCGGCTGGCCCGTACCGCGCGGTCGGTCAACATTAAAGAACGCCTCGACTTCTCCTGCGCCGTATTTGCAGGCGATGGCGCCCTGATCGCCAATGCGCCTCACATGCCGGTCCATCTGGGCTCCATGGACCGTTCTGTGATGAGCGTAATGGAAGCCTTCCCCGTGATGAAACGCGGCGATGTATTCGTCATTAACGCCCCCTACAATGGCGGCACGCACCTGCCGGATATCACGGTTGTCACACCGGTGTTCGCCGAGGCTGAGAAGGCGGGTGAAACGCCATTGTTCTTTGTTGCGTCCCGCGGTCACCACGCCGATGTGGGCGGTATGGCCCCTGGCTCGATGACGCCGCTGGCCACCACAATCGAAGAAGAAGGCGCACTTATCGAGCCCATGTATCTGGTGCGCGAAGGAGCCTTCGAGGACGAGGCGGTGCGCGGCAAACTGCTGGGCGCGGCCTATCCGGTGCGGGCCATCGAAGACAATATCGGTGATCTTAAGGCGCAGATCGCGGCCAATGAAAAGGGTGTGGCTG
The DNA here is from genome assembly GCA_038749385.1 of Pseudomonadota bacterium. GTDB lineage: Bacteria > Pseudomonadota > Alphaproteobacteria > Rhizobiales > Rhizobiaceae > JBCBXA01. The sequence continues at coordinate 10,615 of JBCDIB010000014.1, forward strand.
AGCTCCACGCCATGGTGGGCCAATACGGCCTGCCGACCGTCCATGCCTATATGACCCATGTGCAGGACTTTGCCGAAACGGCCGTGCGGGCGGTCATCGACCGCTTGTCCGATGGCGTCGGCGTGCTGCGCATGGACCAGCACACCGATGAAAACCCGTGCGAGATCCGCGTGCGGATCACGGTCGACAAGGATGCCCGTGAGGCGACCCTCGACTTCACGGGCACCAGCCCGCAACAGGCGGACAATTACAACGCGCCGGAACCCATCACGCGCGCGGTCGCGCTCTATTGCTTCCGCTGCATGGTGGATGAAGACATCCCCATGAATGCCGGGTGCCTGCGCCCGATCAAGATCATTCTGCCCGAAGGCTCAATGCTCAAGCCCGAATATCCAGCTGCGGTTGTGGCGGGTAATGTGGAGGTGAGTCAGGCCGCCACCAACGCCGTCTTCGCCGCGGTGGGTGTGTTGGCGGGTGCCCAGGGCACGATGAACAATTTCAACTTCGGCAACGAACGCCACCAATATTACGAGACCATATGCGGCGGCTCCCCCGCGGGGCCGGACCACCCCGGCACCTCCGCCGTGCATCAGCACATGACCAACACCCGCATCACCGACCCCGAAGTGCTGGAACTGCGCTTCCCTGTGGTGCTCGAGCAGTTTGGTGTGCGGCGGGGCACAGGCGGTGTCGGCAAATTCAATGGTGGTGATGGTGCCATCCGCAGGGTGCGCTTTGAGGAAGAGATGGACGTCTCATTTCTCACCGGCCACCGCCACATCGCTCCAAAAGGTCTTGCCGGCGGAGGGGATGGTGAATTGGGTCGCAATACGCTGATCCATGCGGGTGGCCGCGAAGAGATCATGCCCGCCCGTTGTCAGTTCACCGTGGAACCCGGCGACGTGGTACAGATTGAAACTCCTTCCGGGGGCGGCTACGGCGTGGCCCAAGAGCAATCCCAACCGCGTGAGGCGGCCGAGTAATATGAGACCTCCTGTTCCTAATGTACCTCTGGTGGGCCTGGCCGCCGATCTGGCCGAGCGCGAGGCTTCTGGTAAACCCATCCGCATCGGCGTCATTGGCGCGGGGCAGATGGGCACCGACCTAGTGGTACAGGCCGCCCAAATGCATGGCCTTGAAGTGGCGGCGGTGGGTTCGCGCACGCTGTCGCGCATCACCGACGCCATCGAGATCGCGGGTTATGATGCCGACCACGGCAAAGAGGCCAACACCGCCAGCGCCATGACCGCTGCCATGGAGGCGGGTAAACTGGCCATGACTGAGGACAATGACCTCGTTATCTCCAACCCGTTGATCGACGTGGTGATCGACGCCACCGGTGTGCCGGAATGCGCGGCCACAACTGGCTGGGCCGCGCTGCAAAATGGTAAGCATCTCGTGATGATGAATGTTGAAGCTGACATCACCATTGGTGCGCTGCTCAAGGCCGAAGCCGATCGACAGGGCGTTGTCTACTCCGTGGGAGCAGGCGACGAGCCCAGTTCGGTCATGGAGCTGATCGAGTTCGTCACCGCCATGGGCCACGACGTGGTGGCGGCAGGCAAAGGCAAGAACAATCCGCTCAATGTGGACGCCGTACCCGACGATTACCGCGAAGAAGCCACGCGCCGTAATATGAACCCCCGCATGTTGGTGGAGTTCGTGGACGGCTCGAAAACCATGGTGGAGTTGGCCTGCATCGCCAACGCCACGGGTCTTGTGCCGGACGTGGCTGGCATGCACGGGCCGGAAGGTGGAGCCGATGATTTGGCCAAACTGCTGATTCCCAAAGAAGACGGTGGCCTGCTCAGCCAGAAGGGTGTTGTGGACTATTGCGTCAAAGGCGGCCTCGATCCCGGCGTGTTTGTGGTTGCAGAGATGAAACATCCGCGCGTTCAAGAGCGGTGCGCCGACCTGAAGGTCACTGGTAATGGCAACTATTTCACCTTTGTGCGCCCCTACCACCTCACAAGCCTTGAAGTGCCGCTCACCTGCGCCCGCATCGTGCTGACGGGTCGGCCCGATATGGTGCCGTTGGCGACCCCGACCGCAGAAGTGTGCGCAATTGCCAAGAAAGCCATGGCCCCCGGGGAGAGTTTGGATTTCATCGGCGAGACTTGCTACCGCTCGTGGACGATGCGCGCCGACGAGGCCCGCAGTGCTGGCGCGTTGCCTGTGGGCCTATTGCACCACGCTAAGGTGATTGCCCCCATCAAAAAGGGTGATCTTATCACCAGCGCCCACGTTCAGATTGATGCGACCAGCGATCTTGCCCGCCTGCGCGCGCAACAGGATGCTATGGTCGCAGCCAATTTACCGGAGGCAGCCGAATGAATGCCCCCCCAATTCAAGCCAATCGCGTGACGGATGATTATGTGGTCACAGGCCAGATCGTGGTCGAACAGTTGCCAATGATTGTTGAAGCAGGCTTCAAGTCCATTTTATGTACCCGGCCTGACAACGAAGATCCTGGCCAGACGGATTTTGCGACGATTGCGGCGGAAGCTGAAAAACTTGGGCTGCCTGCGCGCAAGATTGACGTTGTCGGCCACATCGGCATCACGGCGGAAAATTTGACAGATTTTGTGGATGCTTGGGAAGAACTGCCAAGGCCCATTTTCGGCTATTGCCGGTCGGGCCAGCGGGCCGCTGTGCTTTACTCCATGGCCGAAAGCCAGATCGGGTAGCAAAGCATGAAATGTCTCATTGGCGCGCAACTGGTGGAAGAGAGCGAAGCGAGGATTTCGCCCTTTGACCGTGGCTATCTTTTCGCCGACGGCATTTATGAGGTTATAGCCATCGTTGACGGAAAAATGCTCGACGCTCAGCGTCATTGGGATCGGCTTGAACGGTCCTGCGGTGAGATCGATTTGCCATTGCCCATGCCCATCCAAGAGCTGCAGGCGGCGATTGCCAATTTGGTTGAAGCAAATGGGCTGACGGAGGGCCGCGTTTACTTTCAGATCACCCGCGGCGTGGCGGAGCGTGACTTTGCGTTTACCGATCATCCAGAGCCCCAGCTCTTTGCCTTTGCGCGGCAGGCAGATGTGGCAAACACCAAAGCGGCTCGTGAAGGCATCGCTGCCATCACTGTACCGGACCTCCGCTGGAAACGCCGCGACATAAAGAGTATCGCGCTTCTGCCCCAGACCATGGCCAAACAGGCAGCCAAGAAGGCAGGGGCGGGTGAAGCCATCATGGTGGAAGACGGTTTCATCACCGAAGGCTCTTCATCCACCATACATATGATCAGCGATGGCAAACTCATTACCCGTCAACTATCCAACCATGTGCTGCCAGGCGTCACCCGCGCAGCTATTTTTGATGTGTGCAAAGAGCTGAATATCAAGGTGGAGGAGCGCGCTTTCACGCCTGACGAAGCAAGCCAAGCGGATGAACTGTTCCTCACCAGCGCCAGCGCGCTCGTACAAGGCATTACAGCGTTGGACGGAAAGACCGTGGGAACGGGGCAAGTCGGTGCGGTAACCGCCCGTCTGCGGATAAAATACTTGGAATTTGCGCTGCGAGCGTCGGAATAGCTCGCAAAACCTGTTGCGCAATGGGCACGCGTTAAGAAAACGGCGAAAATTTGCCGGCTGCGTGCAATTCAAGGGTTTACAGTCATCAACTCGTATTACATTGTCGTGACATCGGCGACACGGGTGTTTATGTACCGCTGGCGCCGGGTTTCGAGCTTTGACCTTGGGGGTTTGGTCATCGCTTTCTGGAGGGCAGTTCGCGCTTGCGCGGCTGCCCTCTTTTTTTGCCAAATTTTGCTCCACTTCGCGGCTGTTGGCCCGGCGCTTTGCGTTGGCGGCCGTGTGGCTCACTCACACGCTGACTTATTTGTGACGGAACCGGGCGGACTTTCTGAACGTTGGCGGCTCGAATAATAATGTCGCCGCGTGCTATGCCTCACCTCGATACAAGACCAACAGAGCCCACCACGCGGCCGCACAACCTCCTTCGGATTTAGCCAGCTATGACACGCACCCCAAACGTCACCCGTCGCCATGCCCTGCTCGGGTTTTCTGCGGTGGCCCTTGCCGGTTGCACCACCAACGTGGACACGCCCCCCAGTTTGCTGCGGGAGCCGGTGGGACGTGACTTCGCACTGATGTATGGGCCAAAGCCCAATGAGCCGTTTCCAATTCCAGCGGTAAACCTCAAGCGCGTACCGAACAAATTCCTGCGGCGCGAAGTTCGCAATCGCACTGGCGAGGGGCCCAACACGATTGTGGTGAACACGCGCACCTATTTTTTGAATCATGTGCAAAGCGATGGCACGACCATGCGCTATGGCGTCGGCTTGGGCCGTGAGGGCTTCGGCTGGAAGGGCCGTGCCGAAGTTGCGTGGAAGCGTAAATGGCCCACATGGACGCCCCCCGCCGAGATGATCGAGCGCGAACCTGAGTTGGAAAAATACAGCGCTGCAAATGGCGGTATGGAACCGGGGCTGGACAATCCGCTCGGTGCGCGGGCGCTATACATTTTTCAGGACGGGAAAGACACGCTCTACCGGCTGCATGGCACGCCGGAATATTGGACCATCGGTAAGGCTGTTTCATCAGGTTGCGTGCGCCTGATGAACCAGGATATTGTGCATCTGTATTCAAAAGTCCGGAACGGCACCAAGCTGCTCGTTATATAAAGCAGCTTGGTGCTCGCCCTCGGGGGCTGAGGCTGTAATCAGTCCGCCAGTGCGGCGGCAATCAGCTCGGCATTGTGGCGCATCATGGCGATGTAGGTCGGTGCAGGGCCGTCGGCTTCGCTCAATGCCTCGGGGTACAATGTGCCGCCGATCTTGGCGTTGGTCTCTTCCGCAATGCGGCGGATCATACGCTCGTCGGAGCTCTGCTCGAGGAAAACGGCCGGGCGATCAATTTCCCGCAGCTGACGAATAAGATCAGCAACTTCCGATGCCGAAGGCTGTGATTCGGTGCTGATGCCTTGGGGCGCCAGGAATGTGAGATCGTAGCTGTCGGCGAAGTAACCGAATGCGTCGTGGGACGTCACCACCGTGCGGCGCTCGCCGGGCAGATCCGCCATCATCATCTTGATGTCTGCGTCCAGTTCGATCAGTTCCGCGTCCAATTCAGCAGCACGGGCAGCAATTTCATCGGCTTTGGCTGGGCTTGCTTCCTGCAGCGCCTCGGAGATGTTGGCTACGAAAACGCGAGCGTTCTGAACGTTGTGCCATGCATGCGGATCGATCGGCCCATGGTCGTGGCCAGCATGATCATCATGCCCGGCATGATCGTCATGCTTCTCGCCGTGGTCATGATCATGGTCGTGATCGTCTCCATCGGCGTGTTTCTCTTCACCATGGTCATGGCCTTCGTGGTCATGATCCTCGCCCTCAGCGTGCTTTTCTTCGCCATGGTCATGGTCATGGTCATGATCGTCGTGCTTTTCGCCATCGGCATGTTTTTCATCGCCGTGATCGTGCCCGTCATGATCGTCATGCTTTTCATCACCATGATCATCGTGATGGTCGTCATGGTCATTATCGACTTCCAATTCGGCGATGCCCGTGGTCACGACCACTTCTTTACCGCCAAAGCCGGAGGACTCTTCGAGCCGCTCGAGCCAGCCTTCAAAGCCCAAGCCGTTGCTGATCAAAAGGTCTGCAGACGCCAATGTGCGCGCATCGGCTGGGCTGGGTCGGAACACGTGGGCGTCGCCATTGGGGCCGACCAGCGCCGTCACATTAGCGGCATCACCGGCCACACGCTGTGTTAGATCGGCCAGGATAGAGAATGTGGCCACCACTTCCAGCGGGGCGTCCTGCGCAAAGGCATTGGTGAAAGTTGCGGTGGCGGTGCCCAAAACGATGGGCAGCGCGATGAAGGTGCGACGGTTTAGCATGTGTCAACTCTTATAGTGAGGTTGTGGGGTGAGTGTCCGCAGCACCCCGCCATGGGGTCCCGCGATGAGAGAAACGATATAGATGGCGCCTGCCGCCAAAATGATGGCCGGCCCTGAGGGAACTGCCACATGGTACGAGAACAGCAGTCCGATAATTGATGCCGCGGTGGCGATGGCCGAGGACAGCACCAACATGCCGCCTAGCCCATCGGTCCAGAACCGCGAGGCCGCAGCGGGCAACAGCATGATTCCTACCGCCATCAGCGTGCCAAGTGCGTGGAAGCCGGCGACAAGGTTCAGCACAACCAGCGCTAAAAAGGCAAAGTGTGTGAACGCGCTCAGCTTGCTGACGGATTTAAGGAATTGTGGGTCCGCGCATTCCAACACCAAGGGCCGGAAAATGATCGCGAGTGTGACAAGTGAGATGGTGGAAAACGCGCAAAGCAGCGCCAAAGCTGCATTGTCCAGCGCAAGCACGGTGCCGAACAGCACGTGCATCACGTCCACATTGCTGCCTCGGGTGGACACGATAGCCACCCCCGCCGCGAGCGAAATAAGATAGAATGACGCCAGCGAGGCGTCTTCACGCAATGCCGTGGCCCGGGCGACAAAACCGGCGGCCAATGCCACCAACAAGCCAGCAAAAATTCCGCCAACCGTCATCGCGCCAATGGATAGGCCGGCGAACAGATAACCAATCGCTGCTCCCGGTAGGATAGCGTGGGCCATTGCGTCCCCAACCAGGCTCATCCGGCGGAGCATCAGAAAAACACCGATGGGCGTCGCGCCAAGCGCAATGGCAAAACTGCCCACCAAGGCCCGCCGCATGAAGGAAAACTCCACAAATGGCGCGATCAAAGCTTCGTACAATTCGCTGAACATCACTGAGGCCTCAAGCAACGCTTCGGTCGCAAAACTCGCCGCGGTGGTGCGAATAGCGGCTGATTTCCGTCAGTCCCCGCGCGCGGGTGCGGTTTTCGAGGGTCAATACATCGCCCGTGGGGCCATGGGCCACCAGCTCACGGGCCAGCATCAGCGTTTGCGGAAAATGCTCTAGCACCATGTCATGGTCGTGCAGCACGGCCAGCACTGTCCGGCCGTCGCGATTCCACTGCTCTATCAGTGCCATCAGATCTGTGGTCGTGGGGGTGTCCACAGCGGCAAATGGCTCATCCAGTAAAATGATATCCGCGTCCTGCAGGATCAGCCGGGCGAACAGGACGCGCTGCATTTCGCCACCGGAAAGCGCTGCGATGGACCGCCTGGCAAAACGGGCGAGGCCAACAGCTTCCAGGGCCTTTTCAACGCGGAGACTTGCGTCCTTGGTCAAGCCGCCAAACGCGCCGATTTCTTCCCACAGGCCCATGGCCACAAGGTCCGCTACACGCAGGGGGAAGCTCCGATCAACATCGGACTGTTGAGGCAGGTAAGCGATGCGGGTATTTTCATCTCGCACCACACGCCCCTCCATTGGCGCGAGCAGACCGACGAGCGATTTCAACAATGTGGATTTTCCGGCACCGTTCGGACCCACAATCGCGGTCATGGACCCACGTTCAATGGTACCGTCCAGATGGTGCACGGCGGGGTGCCGGTCATAGCCGAGAGTCAAATTTTCAAAGCTCAGTGCTGTGTTCATCACGACAACACAATCGGCGCAGTGGCCCAAAGATAGCCGAGCCAAATTATGATGACGAGCCCGGC
>JBCDIB010000015.1:0-17609 GCA_038749385.1 Pseudomonadota bacterium
CAGTGTGCAGCGCCCACTCTGCTTTGCGGTTTGCCCTCTTGATCCAACCTTGGGAGGTAAGTGTGCCGCGGTGGCCTTCAAAATAGTGCTCGCCCTTCCACACCGGAAGCACCGCCGCAGTTGCTTCGATACTCTCCAGCGCATCTCGGACCGTGCTCATTTTGAAACGCGGCATACCCGGCATGTCGGAATAGATGTGGGCGCGGGCCAGCAGATCTTCCGTTGGCCCGCCTCCGCCATCTCCATAACCATAGCAAACCGGCAGGTCCCGCACGGCATCCGGCGCGCTGGAGCCTGTCCATGTCCCAAGAACCTCCGGAGCGGTCAGATCGCTTTTGTAATTCGTAGGGAACGGCAAGTATTGTACCGGCCTAGGTGTCGTCAGCACATGGGCCAGGACCTGGCTTCCGTCTATGCCCTCCCACACATGACTGGTCGACGGAATGCGGTTTCGCTGGTTCCAGTTCAGCTTGTTGGTAACGAACCATTTTAGCCCGGCGTGGCGCATCATTTGCGGAATTTGTCCGGGGAAACCAAACGTGTCCGGCAGCCAAAGCGCGGGTGTCTCTACATCGCCGAAATGCTTTTCGAAATAGTCCCGACCAAGCATGATCTGACGAACCAGGGCTTCGCCGCCGGGTATGTTCAGGTCCGGCTCCACCCACATGCCGCCCATGACCTCCCACCGACCTTCCTTCACACGGTCCGTTATCTGCTCGAATATTTCCGGATAGTCGCGGCGGGTGTATTCATAAAGTTGTGGCTGGGAATGCGAGAATTTGTAGTCGGGATCAGCCGTCATGAGCCGCAGCACATTGCTGTAGGTCCGCGCGTTCTTGAGCCGGATCTGCGAGATCGGCCAAAGGTAGGCGATGTCCATATGCGCGTGGCCAATGCCGTGCAAAGTGACTGGCAATGGCTCGCCGGCCTCCTTTACGGCAGCGTCCAACACCGATTTGGCCTGGGGCAAACTGTCATAAAGCGCGTCGCCAACCGGGTCGCGCGTATCAAGAGCGATGAAAGCGCGGTCAAGGGCAGCAAGCAGCTTTTGGGCGGCCGGGTCGTCAGGGTCGAGAGTTGCTACAACATCAAGAATACTGACGCAGCGGCGATAAAAGGCGAGCATAAGCGGGTCGCGCTGAACCAGCTCACACTTTCCCATGAAAAGCTTGGCACGGCTTGCACGGTCCGGTGGCCACCCCGCATGGCCCGTCCAGCCGTGCAGGGCGAGGGAGTGCATCTTACCGTCGGCCAAAGCCCCGTCCAACGGAATGGTATGGTGGTAGCGATCCGCCGAACCAACCGGCACGCCATCAATGTGAGCCAGTGCTTCAGGGTGATTGAAAATGTCCCCCAACACACCGAGCGGCAGATGAATGGCCAGATTTTCGTCGCCCCAATCCGATGGCACCTGAAAACTGCTTTTGAGCACAAAGTTCAGATCGCACCGGCCCCAATAGCTTTCATGATCAATTTCTTCCCAATTGGCCGGGTCTGCGTGGATGGGCGCGTCAACAATCGCAGCGTCCAACGGCAGCAATCGAAACTTCGCAAGTGGTATGGAGCGCCGATAGATGTGTGGGCCGATGAGCTTGAGCCGCGTCGCGATTTTTTCGCTCGTAAACGGCCAACGGCCACTCATGATGTGGCCTTGCAATTGGTTTCAGCAAGGTCGAAGCCGGGAACAGTGCTGCGGTAGATGGAACCGGCGAAAATCGCATCCTGTCTTTTAGGATCCATGTGAGCCTCGTCCACATCACCGCCCCAGGATCGCTGCAGATCAGGCCATGGAATGGAATCGATCAAGAGCCGCGTGTAAGCGTGTTCCGGTGCGCCGATCACCTCCTTTGGCGGGCCGGCTTCCACCACGTTGCCCTTGTAGAGCACCATCACATAGTCACTCACATGATAGGCCGTTGCCAGATCATGGGTGATGTACAGGATCGAGATCCCGTACTTGTCCTTAAGATCGTAAATGTTGGACAGGATGGATGCCCGCAACGAAGCGTCCACCATGGACACAGGCTCGTCGGCGATGAGCAGTTTGGGTGACAGCATAAGCGCCCGGGCCACCACAAGGCGTTGGCGCTGCCCCCCGGAAAGCTGGTGCGGATATCGCGGTAGCACCAAATCGGGGTCGAGCCCCACTGCGTCGCAAGCCTCTTCCATCGCCTTTTGCGTATGTTCCTGGCTGCTCGACAAACCGAACTGCTTGAACGGAAATTTCAGGGCATGGTTCACCCGATAGAACGGGTTGAAGCAGGCGTAGGGATCCTGAAACACCGCTTGCACATTCTTGCGAAATTCCAGCGACTGGCCCGCGGACATGGACTGGATGTCCTGCCCTTCGAACAAAACCTTCCCTGCGGACGGCGGATTGAAGCCCAGCATGATGGACCCCATGGTCGATTTACCGGAGCCAGACTGGCCGACGATGGATATGATCTGGGGCGTATCGCCCTGCAAGGTGAAGGACATGGGGTGAAGGGCGGTATTGCTCCCATACACCTTGCTCACATTTTGGAACATTAGAAGCGGCTCGGCAGTATCACGCTTGGGTGCCGGAGCACGGGCGTCGGCATTGAGGAATGTATCCCCCCCCACCAGCGGCACCGAGGAAATCAACTCGCGCGTATAGGGGTGCTTTGGGTTCTCGATAATCTGTTGAACGGTGCCGTGTTCGACCAGTTCGCCATCCTTGAGCACAGCAAGCTCATCCACCGACTGGGCCATCAACCCCATATCATGGCCGATGAGAATGAGGGCAGACCCGATCTGCGCCTGAATGTCCTTGAGTGTCTGCATGACCTGGCGCTGGGTGACGACGTCCAGGGCGGAGGTTGGCTCGTCGGCGATGATAAGTTCCGGGTTGAGGATGATGCCGAGCGCAATACAAACGCGTTGCTTCATGCCGCCGGACAGTTCGTGCGGGTAAAGTGCCCCCGTGTGCGCTGGCAGCCCGACACTCAACAGTGCTGCGTCCGAACGCTCCTTGAGCTCGGCGCGGGAGATATTGCCCTCATGGGCTATAATGGCGTCCCACATTTGCGGCTCGACCCGCATCACCGGGTTCAGCGAGTTCATCGCACCCTGTGGAATGTAGGCGATGCGCGACAGCCGGATGCGGCGCATCTCTTCTTCGGACGCTGCAAGAATGTCAGTGCCGTTGAGGTCAATAGAGCCCGATGCCACACGCCCCGGTTCAGCCAACATCTGCATCACCGCCAAGGCCGTCGTGGTTTTCCCCGACCCGCTCTCACCGATGAAGCCGACCCGCCGGCCTTCGGAAATACTCAGATCCAAGGCCTGTACGGCCTTCACCACGCCCTGCACCGTGGGGAAGTGGATCGACAGATCCTTGAGGGTAAGAACTGGTCCAGAGGGCGATGTGGATGTCATGACAGCTTCCTCAGGCGCGGGTTGGAAACTTCGTCGAGACCCAGATTGATGAGCAGCAAGCCGATGAAGATGATTGCCAGGAGAAGGGTCGGGATGCCCCACCACCACCACAGGTTTTGGATAAGTGCACCGGCGTTGATGGCCTCGTAGATCGTGCGGCCCAGCGTGGGGATCCGCTGTGGCCCCAGACCCAACACTTCAAGCCCGACGGCGGTGACGATGGAGGTGGTGACCGATGCGATGAAGGAGCCGAACAGGTAGGGCACCAGATTGGGCAGCATCTCGCGGAACATGATGTGCCATGTCGATGCCCCCGAAAGCTGCGCCATCTGCACGTAGCCTGACTGCTTCATGGACAGAACCTGTGCCCGGATAAGGCGTGTCGGAGACTGCCAAACAAAGCCAGCGATCAGGAGTGCCATCATGGTCAGTGTGACGTCGCCATAGGCGCTCTGAAAAACCACCAGAATGAGAAGCGGCGGAATGGTGATCATCACGTCTGCCAGGATACGAATGACATCATCAGTGCGCCCACCGATAAAGCCTGCCGAAAAGCCCAGAAAGATGCCAACCGACATGCCGATAAGGCTGGCGAGGAGGCCAACGAACAAAGTGTTGGGCGCGCCTATGATGATCAGCGCCAGCATGTCCCTGCCGCCGCCATCGGTGCCCAGCGGATGAGCACCGACACCGGGCTGACCGCGTAGGTTCTCAAACCCTATTGGGGGTAGCTTCAGCATGGCCGACCCGGTGAACACCAAATCGAGATTCCAGATAAAGCGGCCAAGAATGCCCAGGGCGATGATGCCCAGAAGCAGCGCAGCCCCCCAAAGCAGCTTGGGGCTGAGCCAGGGGTTGTCGAACCGGCGCATACGCTTGGCTTGCGCTTTGCTTACGCCCGCCGCGGCGAGTTCGGTTTCAATTTTTGCCGCGTCGCTGACTTCTGTGGCGCTGATCTGATCGCTCATGTCAGCCTCCTCAATTTGCTTCATGGCGGATGCGTGGATCGATGAATGGGTAGAGAAGATCGACCAGAAAAACGCTCAGGGCGGTGATGAGTATGATGACGAATGAGACGCCCTGGATGACCGGGAAGTCCTGATTGAGGATCGCGTCATAGAGCAGCTTGCCCATGCCGTTGTAAGCAAAGATACGCTCCACCAGCACTTGGCCCGCGATCAACAGACCGATCTTGAGCGCGAACGCCGTGATCTGCGGCAGGATCGCGTTGCGGATCATGTAGCGGTAGAGGATATAACGTGGCCGAAGGCCCTTCGCTTCCGCCAGCTTCACATAGTCTTCGCCCTGCACGCCAATCATCAGCCCGCGCATGCCCAGCGCCCAGAAGCCGAACGTCACGATGACGATGGACAGAGCCGGCAGAAAGCCATGGTGTATGACGGAACTAACAAAACCCCAGCTCCAGCTCGGTTCGACGAAGATGGAGTAGGCTCCCGTCAGAGGAAACCACTGCAGCTTTGCGGCGAACACCCACATGAGCAGCAACCCCGACAGGATTGGCGGGATGGAGGTGAATACCATGGCCGCAGGGATGGCCACCTTCACCAGCTTGGGCGACCGTTCCCAGACCATCAGTGCGCCGAGCAGATTGCCGATGAAGAAAGTGATCAGGAGCGACAGGATCATAAGGCCCAACGTCCACGGCAGGGCGTTGAGAACGAGCGTCGATACCGGCGTAGGGAAGGCAGCGGTCGATAGGCCAAAATCAAAGGTCAGCGCGCCACCGAGATATTTGAGGTACTGCACCAGAAGCGGCTGGTCGATGCCCATATTGGCGCGCAACTGCGCTAGAATTTCTTCCGAATTTGCCACGGCGCCAGCGCCGGATGCCATGCGGCCAAGCGCTATCTCCGCTGGGTCCACCGGCGAAAGCCGCGGTATGATCCAGATGATGGTGGCAGCGATGAGAACCGTCAGAACCAAAGTGGTCAGCCGGTTGGCAAGATAGGCCGTCGGGATGCGCCCCATTGGTGTCCCCTCCTCCAGGGCCGCTGAAAACTCAATGCAACCAAATGCAAGCGATGACGTGACCGGCCGCCCACGGGAGTGGGGGGCGACCGGCGATATTGTGTGCCGCGCCTGCGGCGGGGTGTCCGCCTAGTTGGCAGGCTCCAGATTATGGATGATCTGATGCGTGCTGCCCCACCAGAAGAACGGGTGGTTATAGTAGTTTTCCGAGGTCGGCCAGCCGGTCCAGTGGGTCGTGTTGAACGGGATCAGCTTGGAAGACTGCGCCAACGGAATGAACGGCATTTCGGCATCGAGATATTGATAGGCTTCCGCCACCATGCCCGGCACGGAAGGATCTCCCAAAGGTTTGCCGGCAATTTCATCGACGATGGCAGAATAGGCGTCAGCTCCAGCGCCGTCCCACCGCGCCGTGTTGTTGAAGCCCGGGCTACGTTCGCCCACCGGCACCGCATCCTTAGAGGTGTAGCGGCCCATGGACGCCCAGGGCTCGTTCACCGAGCCGCAGGACAGCCAACTATAGGTCATCTCGTAGGCTCCGAAGGGTAGCACTTCGCCCCAAAAGACACCATTTTCCACCGGCACTGCGCGGGCGTCGATGCCGGCGCGTTGTAGCTGCTCCACCACAACATCGATGGTGCGCGTATATTCAGTCGAGGCCGAGTTCACATGGATTGCGACGGACAGCGTTTCACCATCCTTGGAGTAATAATCACCATCGCGCGCCCAGCCTTCAGCTTCGATCAGTGCCTGGCCTGCTTCCACGTCAGCTGACCTAGGCAGCCCGTAGCCCGCCTCCACAACAGCGTCGATGAAGGGAGACATGGAGCCATACTGCGCGAACATGGTGCGGCTGGCTTCAGTCGTGCCTTCATATGCAACGTTCACGATCTGGCTGCGGTCGATTATGGCTGCCACGGCAAGGCGCATATTTGCATTGTCCCAGGGCGCAACCGTCGTGTTGATCTCCAGCTGGCGGCTGCAGGGATCGGATGTCGCATATGGGAAGCCATCAACCCATGAAATCACATTGGGATTTTGCGCCTGAATGGCTTCGAATGTGCCTATTGTAACGTTTTGCGCAGCATCAAGCTGATTGGTGGCGATCAACTGTGCGCGGCTTTCTTCGCCGCCGGATTCCAGAAAGATCACCCGCTCCGGAGCTGGCATATCCTGGAAGCCGGTCTCAGCGCCCCACCAATCATCACGCCGGTCCCAGATCATGCGGTTCGATGCACCGGACGTATACGCATAAGGGCCAGTGCCAATGGGTGGAAAGAACGCAAAGCTCGCCGGGTCTTCAGCCTGCGACCAAACGTGCTCAGGCATGATGAGGAAAGAGTTAGCAATGCGCACGCCAAAATTCTCGACGATGAAACGCGGGTTGCTGGCTTCAAGCGTAAATTTGACCGTCAAATCGTCCACTTTTTCGACACTGGCAACCTGACCGCGAAGCTGGGCAACTTCACGGGCGGAAAAATCCTCCGTGCTTTCAGCAAGGTTCACCGTGAACACAACATCATCGGCGTTGAAGGCCTCACCATCTGACCATGTAACGCCTTCGCGCAGGGTGATGGTCCATTGTGTAAAATCCTCATTGCTGGAGCTGCCCGTGGCGAGCCAGGGGTCGAGCTCGCCCGTATTGTAGTTGAGGATGAACAGCGGCTCCCACATGACCTGATGGCCGCCGGCGATGCGTCGAACGCCGGAATTATCTGTGAACCAATTGAAGTTTTCCGGATCCTGTATGGTGCGGTCGAGGTCAAAAATGACTGTGTTCTCCCGCGCCACATCCTGAGCAAAAGCTGTGCCTGCGGCCATTGCCACGGCAACTGCCGAGCCGGCCAAGAGTTTCAAACGTAGTTTCATATCTTCCTCCCAAAAACGGGCAGATGCCCTTTTAATTCCAGTTTCGGTTCCCGGTTATCGGACGTAGTCCATCACCATCACGCGCGTGCGATCAGGTAAATTCTGTTTGGTGATTTCAATTGTCGAACCGAAGGCAAAATCCACGTCGGCATCGTCAAAGTTCGACAGGAAGCTTTCGATCCACATCGTGTTGCGCGGCCGGTAGGTGAGCGTCCGAAAATGCATCGGGATGATCAGCTTTGGCTTCACCCGTTGGATCATTTCCATCAGATCCGGCAGTTCAATGGTCAGGTAACCGCCTGCCAGCGCGAAGAGAATATCGGTGTCGGCAAAGAAGTCCTGCTGCGCTTGGCTCAACGGATTGCCTACATCCCCCATATGAGCGCAGCGGAGACCATCAAGTTCAAACCGGTACATGCCGTTCTGTCCCGGAACGGCGTGCTCAGGGTGATGATCCCACTCGGTCGCTTCGACGGCCTCTATATCGACCCCCGACGCGGTGATTGTGCCGCCGCTTTGAGCTACCTCCAGCGCGTTCACAACCACCGGGTCGCCGCCGATAAGATCCGCGCGGCAGTGGGCGCTGTCATCATCAGATGAAATGATCACTATATCCGCCGTGTCCCTGATAGGAGCGTAGCCAACACCCTCCGGGGTGTAGGGATCAGTGATCACCATCGGGCCATTTGCGGGCCGCAATCCAAAAGCCGCGTGGCCGTACCAGGTGATCTGCATCAATTGTTCCCCACGGCACGCGGGCTCGTTGTTTTCGTGATGTCATCATTGTCAGGGCGGGGATGAGACTTCCAGTTAGGTGCAGACCCGCGACACACGATGGCTTCGACACCTTTGGCCCATTCGTCATTGGTTATGCGTACTTCGGGCGGACAGTAGCGAAGGGTCAGTCCACAGCGACGCCGGTTGGACCGATTGGGCAATGACCCATGAACAAGCATGTCGGCATGGAGCGATATTTGCCCGGCGCGCAAACTGTTCACAAACGGTTCGCCAAGCGCGTCAGCGTTGCGCGTTTGCATGTGAAAGACCGAGCTTTCACCAGTATCCTGAGTGTCGAGCGCTCCACCGGTGTGAGTGCCGGGTATGAAGCGCATCGCGGAATTGGCCTCATCGGTATCATCTATCGCCAGCCAAACGGTAACCGTGCGGGCCGGCGATAATTCCCAAAAGCCGGCGTCCTGATGCCATGGAACTTGCTTGGGGTCGCCGGGCTGTTTGGACAGTATGGCGCTCGCCCAACAGATGATGTTGGGACCGATGATATCCTGCACATGGTCGAGAATGCGACTGTCTGTTGCAATGTCCCAAAGCGTGGCCAGCCGCGCCTGATAACAATTGATGCCGTAACCGCCCTGCTCGCCCATGTCCTCGATCAAGCGGTCTATGTAGCGACGGATGTTGGTGATCTCGGCAGCGGAGAAAATGGTGAAGGGCTGAGCATAACCCAATTGGTTGTATTGCTCGACCCCAGACGCAGACAGCTTGGAAGGCTCTCGCGTTCGCACAGGCGTAAAGCCCAGATCATCTCTGGCCTGAAGCATAAAACCAATTCCTCCCGTGACCACGCTACTTTTCCCTTGGGCAAAGTCAGTGCCGTCGATTGACATTTTAATGTACTATTTTGATATTCACATCAGATTACATCGGCTGCTGATGTACAGAGTTGCCCAATGAGAACGACCACTTTTTACATTGCGGACTATATAGATGGCGATGAGAGTTTTCATTTTGCGCGAAAACGTCTGGCAAAGCGCTTTCCCAAACTCGCCCATGACCACGATTTTTATGAGGTGTTTCTGATTGAAAGCGGACGCACCGCGCACTGGATCAACGGGCGCACAGACACGCTTGAGGCTGGTCAGCTGGCTTTTCTTCGACCCGGCGATGCGCATGCCTTTTGCGCTGACAAAAAGTCGGGGTGTCAGATCATCAACGTCATGTTTCGGAATGAGACCGCCGAACACCTTGCCCACAGATATGCGTCTTCCCTAGGCGGTCTGTTTTTTGACAGCCATGCGGAATTTCCAGAGGTTCATACCCTGGCACAGGCGCGCTTCGCCCGAGCCGTCGCCGTTGCCCGCCAGCTGCAAACCTCTGACAGGTCGTTGGCCGCCATTGAGGAGTTTCTTCTCTTTCTCACGAGCCGAGCGGCGCACCACAGTGAATCACGGCAACAAACTGCACCGACATGGTTCCGGGAAGCCTGCAATGCCGCCCTGTCGCCGGAAGTCTTCAAGCTGGGGTCCAAGGGTTTTATCAGCAGTGCCGGCCGAAGTGCCGAGCATGTTAGCAGGACCTGCCGAGCGGTGACGGGGCTGACACCCACCGCCTATATAAACCGCATCCGCATAGAGCATGCGGCCCAACTGCTGCGCACGGGGGAAGCAACCGTGGACGAAATTATTGCGGAGTGCGGTTTCGAAAATTCGAGCTATTTCTACCGCTTGTTCAGGCGCCAGATTGGCACCACACCAAAGGCCCATAGGCGTGAATATTTGCGGGACCCATTCCAGTAGAATGGCAATTCATGGATGTGGGATGCCTGGCAGAAACAATACGCGGTCAACGGCAATCACATATCGCCGCCGGGGCGTGTGAGCACCGCCAGCGCCTTCATCGCGTCCAATGAGCCGATCAGCTTGCCGTTATCGTCCGCAACGGGAAAGGATTTGTCGGCCTGCATCAGGCGCGGCGCGATTTCCTGTATTGTGCTATCTGCTGACAGGGTGACGGTGCCCTCGGCAAACCCCGCTTCTTCGACCGCAGGATCCATGATGGAGCTGACGCGAACGACATTTGCCGGGGGCACCTTGGCCACAAAACGGCGGACGTAATCTGTGGCTGGCGCGGTGACCAGCTCTTCTGGGGTGCCGATCTGTATGATGCGGCCGTTCTCCATGATAGCCACTCGATCTGCGATACGGATGGCCTCATCCAGATCATGAGTGATGAACACAACAGTCTTGGCGAGCGTTTTTTGAAGGCGTAGCAGTTCGTCTTGTAGATCGGAGCGGATCAACGGGTCCAGCGCTGAGAAGGGCTCATCCAGCAACCAGAAATCAGGGTCCGTTGCGAGGGATCGCGCAATTCCTATACGCTGCTGCTGGCCACCCGATAGTTGGGCGGGATAGCGATTTTCGCGGCCTGTCAGTCCAACCAAGTCGATCAGTTGCTGCACCTTGCGATCGGCCTCCTCCCGTCTGATGCCCTGCACTTCCAAAGGGAATGCAATGTTGGACGATACGGTGCGGTTGGGCAGCAATGCGAAATGCTGAAAAACCATGCCGATATTTTTGCGCCGAATGTCGACAAGGGTCTTTTCATCTGCAGCCATCAGATCCCGGTCAGCGATGGTGACCTGCCCGGCACTGGGCTCGATGAGCCGTGTCAAACATCGCAGCAATGTGGATTTTCCGGAGCCAGACAGCCCCATGACGACAAACACTTCGCCCCGA
The DNA here is from genome assembly GCA_038749385.1 of Pseudomonadota bacterium. Lineage (GTDB taxonomy): Bacteria > Pseudomonadota > Alphaproteobacteria > Rhizobiales > Rhizobiaceae > JBCBXA01. Next base: position 10,731 of record JBCDIB010000015.1, read on the forward strand.
TAAATCGAGAAATTGGCATCGCGCACTGCGCCCACTGCCCCGGCAGAAGCCAAGTTTTCCGTCGTCCTGTCTTTGGGCGAAATCGTCGCCAATTGGGCGTCGGACATACCAAAGACCTTCCATAGGCCCTGGACTTGCAGAGCCGTACTTCTGTTCTCGCTTGAGGCCTTTGCGTTTAATGTGTCGCTATGAGTTGCCACGGGCACCCCTTCCATTGGTCACACCGCGGACGGCCTGGGTGGACCAAGCCTTTAAAAGGCCGTCGGCGGCCAAGGCCAATGCAGCGACGCACAGGCCGGCCACGATGCCGTCGCCGGTATTGCCCTGCGAGAGCGCTATGAACACTTCCTGGCCCAACTCTCGGGTCCCCACCAACGCCGCGATTACCAGCATGGAAAGCGCCATCATTATCGTTTGATTGACACCCAGAATGAGAGTGGGGGCAGCGGCTGGCAATTTGACGTGCACAAACCTTTGAAACGCGGTGCAGCCGCACATGTCAGCCGCCTCCAACCTGTCGGCAGGGACATTGGAGAAGCCGTGTATCGTGTAGCGAACCATGGGGGCCAGGGCGTACAGCGTCACGGCAATCAGCGCCGAAAAATCACCGTTGCGAAACAGCATGACTGCCGGCAGCAGATAAACCAGTGTTGGCAGGGTTTGCAGCGTGTCGAGGGCCAGCCCTGCCGTCTTGCGAAGGCGCGGGCGAGCGGCGATCCACACGCCAAGCGGAACGCCCGCCGCCAAGGCCAGCATGACAGAAAGCGCGATGAGATAGACCGATCCCATTGCCTTGTCCCAATATCCGCTGAGGACAATGAACAGCAGAAGCGCGACCAATGTAAGAGCTAATCGTGCGCGCCCAAACACGAAACCAAGTAGCCCAACCGATGCAAGAACGACCGCCCAAGGCACAGCCAACATGAAATCACGCAAGGGGTTCATGACAAAAAGCAGCATGAATGTGCGCAGAGCTTCGAGCTGATCGAAGAAGTTCTTGTTGATGTAGGAGACTGCGTCGTTCCAAAAGGGTGCGGTGGTGAGGGTCCACTCTTCGGGCCAGTTTGCCAGCTGCGGGAACACGAATGAAAGGGCGGTGGCACCGCCCAAGATTGCGAGCATTGCCGGCACATCGGCGCGGCTGAAAGGATTGCGCTTGCCGGTGGACTGAACATGGGCCGCATCCTGGGTCAGCCGGTCGAGGATCACAGCCAGCACAACGATAGCGAGCCCCGCCTGAAGCCCTGCTCCAATATCGAGACGACGCAGCGCGCGCAGCACGTCATAGCCCAGTCCGCCGGCGCCGATCATCGAAGCGATGATGACCATGTTTAGAGACATCATGACAACTTGGTTCAGGCCGATAGCCAGGTTTGGCAAAGCCACCGGCAACTCGATCTTCCACAGGATCTGGCGTCGGGTACAACCTGCTATCGCGCCGAACTCGCGGGTTTCTTCCGGCACAGACCGCAGGGCAAGAACCGTCGCATGCACCATGGGCGGCAGCGCATAGACCACCGTGGCAAACAAGGCAGCGCTGGGCCCATAGCCAAACAGAAGCAGTGTGGGAATGAGATAGGAGAAAATCGGCACAGTTTGCATGACGTTCATAACCGCCCGCGCCACCGTTTCGGTGCGCGCCGAGCGATAGGACGCCACGCCCAGCCCAAGGCCCGCCGCCGCAGCGATGACAACGCACAGGGCAACACTGGCCAGCGTGGTCATGGTTTGGGGCCATAGACCGAAAGAGACGAGGTACATTCCGCCAAATATTATCATCAGCGTCAGGCGCGGACCCGACAGGCGCCAAGCGACAAGAACGGCGGTGCCTGTAACACCGAACCACGACAGTGGCGGCAGCAATTGCTGTTTGTTGAAGCCGGCGCCCGTACTGTAGCCTTCAGACAGAAGAGCATTGAGAAAACTGATGGGCGCATCGATGAATTTTGCAGCCAGCCTTGTCAGGTCCTGCACTTTGAACGCGCCGATACCGGCCTCGCGTGCGAACCACTCGATGGCATCGCCCGTCCATTGCGCAATGGGAAACACCACCGCCGCAGGCACATCTACCAACCATGCGGGCATGAGCGGGTAGAGTGCGAGACACAGACCTGTGAACGCCATAACGCTTGCCCACAGGGGAAAGCGCCAGCTCTTGTGTGTCCGCATTTCCAGAACTGCGTTGCTCATAGACCCTGCCATATGGACGGCGTTAAACTAGAGATGGCCGCCGGTTTGCACCGGCGGCCGAAGGGCATGCGCGCCGGAGGAGCTATTTTGCGCAGGCAGCCCATTCACGCCATGTGGCTTCGTTTTCCTTGGCCCATTCCATCGCAACATCTTCAACGGACATGCCGTCCACGTCGACTTTGTAGACGAGGTTGCCGACCTCAGTTCCGTCCATCTGGAAGTTTCGGACGACCTCATAGGCGCATGGCCATTTTTCTTCGCTGCCAGCCCAGGCCATTTTTTTGATCCAACCTTCCTTCTTGCCGCAATCGAAGGTGGCGTCTGGATTCGGGCCCCAAGACGCATCCTCGTAACAGGCTTCCGTCGAAGGCGGGAAAGCCACATAGGAACCCTCGAACACGGAGGGAGCCCAGTGGGGCTCGTACACCCAGAGCATTATCGGAGCCTCGCGCTCATAGGCAGATTTCAGTTCCGCGAACATGGCCGCATCTGTGCCGGCATTGACCACCTCAAATGGCAGACCCAGAGCCGCTACGCGCTCTTCATCATTACCGCCCCACGCCACGGGGCCGCTGAGATAACGTCCCTTGGGGGCAGTGTCCGGAGTCGAAAAAACGTCGGCGCAATTCTTCAGAGCTTCCCAATCCGGCAGCCCGGGGCATTTGGCTTCCATATAGGCGGGATACCACCAGTCTTCCTTGGCCTGAGGACCCAACTCACCCATGTCGAGCGTTTTGCCCGTGGCGACTGACTTGGCGAAATTCGCCCCTTGGGTCGTTTCCCAGACCTCCATGGCGATATGTACATCGCCGGCCTCAAATCCGGGATAACGGGCGCTGTCGTCCACGATCACTGTCTCCACATCATAGCCGAGGGTGGAGAGAACGATATTCAGCATTTCCGTGTGCAGCAGGATCGATGTCCAGTCTGAAATCATGATCTTTATAGGATCGGTGGACTCCGGCGTGAAGGCTTTGGCAGGCGTAGCCGAAAGCAAAGCGGTCGATGCTATGAGGCTTATGAGTAGCTTCTTCATTGTCGTTCTCCTGTTGTTTGATTTAGCCCTTTGCGTACCAGCCATTGTCAACGTAGACGGCGGTACCGTTGATGAAACTCGACTGATCTGACGCTAGAAACAGCGCTGCGGACGCCACCTCTTCAGGCTCGCAAATGCGACCTTGGACGGCGTGCAAATCCGCCTCATTCCAGTTCTGGCCCAGGCCATCGAGCTCTTCGATTTCGCGTAGGCCGTGATCGGTTTTTACAAAGGCCGGACACACGGCGTTGCAGCGGATATTCCGGTCGCGATATTCAATGGCGATGGATCGGGCCAATTGAAGAACCGCGCCCTTGGACATGCAGTAGGCGCTTTCCAGGGCAAAACCCTTCTCGCCACCGATGGACGAGGTGATGACGATGGTGCCGCCCCCGGATTTGAGCATTTCCTTGGTCACTTCCCGGCAAACGATAAAGGCGGACCGCGTGTTAATGGCCATGATGCGATCAAACTCTTCGTCACTGGTCTCATGCATCGGCTTCACGATTATCGTGCCGGCATGATTGAACAGCGTGTCGATGGCACCGTAGGCATCCATAATCTGCGTGATGGCAGCGGTGACCGGGCCGCTTTGGGACACGTCAGTTTCGATAAAGATGGCTTCGCCTCCAGCGGCCTCAATCTCGCGCACCAGTGCAGCGCCCGCAGCGGCCTGAATGTCGAGAATGGCCACCTTTGCCCCCGCCGCAGCAAACATGAGCGATGCTGACCGACCCATGCCGCCGGCACCGCCTGATATGACCGCGACCTTGCCATGCATGGCGGGAAGGTTGCTCGGTGCGGGCCGCTTGATCGCATTGTCCATCTACGCCGATCCATTGGTATATTGGTCTGCTTAATATACCATTGAAGAGAAGACTGGAGGTGTCAAGAGTTGCACAAGTCGCGCAGGCGGCGGTGGGAAAACCCACTATTTATCTGAAAAATAACGACTTTAACCACCGACCCTGCTGCAAAACGCCGGACGGGCCAGAATTTCTTAAGCTGCCTTGCGGCTGAAATTTCTCATCTGACGCCACCACAGATCGTGGATTTCGCTCAGCGCGGCCAGCGAGCCCTCTTTGTCTGTGTCCATCACCGCGGCCAGCAATTTGCCATGCCAATGGGCGCTGGCAGTCCGTGTGTCGCTGAAATTCAGGTCAGGGTAAGGCATGAACAATTCTGACATACCATCTGCTATCGCGGCCGCAAAAAGCTTGTTCTGCGATGCCTGACCAAGGGCCAGGTGATAAAGCGTCTCGGCCTGTTTGAGCTCTGCCGCACTGGTGACGCGCTCAATCATATCCAGCGCCGACTGCATGCGTTTGAACTCCGCCACGCCGCCGCGCACCGTGGCCAACCCTGTGGCCGTTTGTTCGTTGGAACAAACAAATTCCAGCACGCGCATGGCGTCGGCAGGCTTGCGGGCAATGCGCTTAGTCGCAAGCGTTTCCAATTCGCTGTGGCCAGCAACAAATGCGCCGCCCTGCGAGCCGCGTTTGATCGTTATGTATCGGTCGGTTTCCAGTACGCGCAGGGCCTCTCGCAATGTTACGCGAGAGATGCCGAAATCGTCAGACAATTGGCGTTCGGCCGGCAATTTTTCCGACGGTAGCAAGAGCCCGCTATGGATCTGCCCACGAATGCGGTCCACCGTCATATCGTAGGCCGCCTGAGGTTTGACCCGTTCAATGCCCCAGAGCATCGCTTCAGACCGCCGTAAAAGTGTTGTCGACGAACAGTTCAGCCCCGTTCACGAAGCTGGAGTCCTCGCTGGCCAAAAACAAAGCGACATTGGCAATTTCTTCCGGTTCACAGATGCGGCCTTGCATGATGTTAACATCGCCTTCGGAAGCAAGAATACCGTATTCTCGCAACTGCTCAATTTCATGTTCGCCGTGCTGTGTGCGTACGAAACTGGGGCAAATTGCGTTGGCTCTGATACCTTGGTCCCGATATTCGACAGCGATGGAGCGCGCCAGCTGGTGCATGGCCGCTTTGGACGCGCAATAGATAGATTCCATGTGGGTCGCAGCCTTTACGCCTGTGGTCGAGGTGAAAACCATCACCCCCTTGCCGCGCTCCAACATGCCCGGCAACACCAACCGCGTGATCAGAAACGCGCTGCGTGCATTGTTGTTCAACAACTCGTCCCATTCCTCGACAGTGTGTTCGAGGAATGGCTTCACGATGATGACACCAGCATGGTTGAACAGCACGTCGACACGGCCAAACCTGGCCATGACCTCGTCAAAGGAACGCTTGGAGTCAGCTTCCAAGGAAACATCGCCATGGCAGAAAAGCACATCATGGCCCTGTTCGGCCATTTCGGCCTGCAGTGCCAGCCCGGCTTTCAAGTCTCGGTCAACGACGGCCACCTGCGCGCCCTGCTGGCAAAACAGGCGCACGCTCGCTGAGCCAGCACCATTTGCGCCGCCAGTAATGAACACCACTTTGTGCGCCAGCTTCCCCATGGACTGTTTACTAGACCATTCCCCCACTCCAGTCGACGGGTGGCAATTGCGGATGCCAAGAAGCGCCAGCACAGCGGTCGATGGACCGATGCTGTCGCGGCACATCAATCATTGAATGAGAAAGGAATTTCAGTCGCCGCTCTTTCCGGGCGTGGATTTTGAGAGATCGTCCTCGTTGAGGTTGAGATGCGCTACCCCTGAACTACCCAAGGGGACGGCCGCAAAGGGGCCGCCATGGCACAGATTTGCCGGGTCCTGCGGATCAAGTGGGTCATTTTCCGAGTAAATTTTCTCGGCAAACTGTTCAGCATTGTCCTGCGGCTGGAAGCCCAGATGGTGTGCCTTGCTATTATCCACCGGCGCGCAGTCATTGTTTGATACGCCATACACCACGGAAAAGCCGGCGACTGGCGTGTCGATGGCACGCTTGACCAGCAAAATCAGATCTCCATAGCTCAACCACGTCCCAACGGCCCTGGGGTTGGTCACCTGTGCGCAGGACAAAATGCGCATGCACACGGCTTCCAGACCGCGCTTGTCCCAATAAAGGCTCGCCAGATCTTCCGCAAAACACTTGGCCAGACCGTAAAATGTGTCCGGCCTGTGGGGCGCATCGGTGCCGATGAAATCTGTCTTTTTGTGCATACCGACAGCATGGATCGAGGACGCGTAAACCACGCGGCGAAGGCCATTTTGGTGGGCGGCCTCCCACACATTGTAAGCGCCCTTGAAATTAGGCCCCCACAACATCTCCATGGGCGCTTCATCGCCTATAGCGCCAAAATGGATCACCATGTCCGCCCCTTTTAGCAGCTCAAGCATGGCATCGAGACTGCCGATATCGGCCTTCACATAGGTTTCATTGGCATTTAGCGCTTCCACCTCGTCCACAATATCCGACGAGACAAATTGCTCGCACAGTTGCGAAAGCGGCCCGCGCAGATGGCTTCCCAAACGGCCCGCGGCCCCGGTCAAAACGAGTTTCTTGAGCTTCATCAGATGACGGCCTTTTCGACAATCGGGTTTCCGGCTGGAATGCGCGCGTAATTGAAAGGCGAAAGATCGAGGGCACGATATTCGCCATATGTGAGCCATTCCGCTGTTCCTCGGCCCATAGCCGGGGATTGCTGCAAGCCGTGTCCGGAAAAGCCGTTGAGGAATATGAAGTTGGAGACCTCG
>JBCDIB010000016.1:0-16868 GCA_038749385.1 Pseudomonadota bacterium
GGGCGTTGCGGACCTGCATGTGCGTCTGACCGAGTTCGAGCAAACGCTCATACCCCACGGCCTGCACATTGTCGGTGAGACCCCCACATTGGATGAGCGCCGCGAGTTGCTGACGGCCATCAATGATGGTGCAGGCGATGATGCGGTTGAAATTGCAGACATTGATGCTCTGCTGGCCGAAAAGGGCGCGAAGCTGGAAGAGGGCGCGCTGGCTCGCTTGCAGACGCTCAACATGGCGTTGCAGCAGGACCATGAGATCCCGGCCATCGTGCATGCGCTGGACGGCGGTTACATTCGCCCCGTCAGCGGCGGCGATGTTGTGCGTTCGCCTGAGATCGTGCCAACGGGCCGCAATTTACATGGCTTTGACCCGTTCCGCCTGCCTTCCGCTTTTGCCGTAGCCGATGGTGCGCGGCAGGCGGTCCGTCTGATCGAGCGGTTTGAGGCCGATCAAGGCCATTTTCCACGGCGTTTGGCGATGGTGCTTTGGGGCACGGACAATCTGAAATCCGAGGGCGGACCCATCGGTCAGGTGCTGGCGCTCATAGGTGCCAAGCCGCGTTTTGACAGCTATGGCCGACTGGCGGGTGCCGACCTTATTGATTTGGAGGAACTTGGCCGCCCGCGCGTGGATGTGGTGGTGACGTTGTCAGGCATCTTCCGTGATTTGCTGCCGCTGCAAGTGAAGCTGCTGGCAGAGGCTGCCGCCAAGGCCGCTGCCGCCGAGGAGCCGGAGGATATGAATCCCATCCGCGCCCACGCTTTGGTTCAGGCAAAAGAATACGGCTGTTCCATTGAAGAGGCCGCGCTCCGTGTATTCTCCAACGCCTCCGGGGCCTACGGCGCGAATGTTAATCTGCTCATCGACTCCAGCGCCTGGGATGAGGGCGACGAGATCGCAGACACCTATACCAGCCGCAAGAGCTTTGCCTACGGCGTCGATGGCAAGCCGGTGAAGCGCACTGAATTGCTGAACGCAATTCTGGCTCAGACCGAGGGCGCCTACCAGAACGTCGAAAGCGTTGAGTTGGGTGTGACCTCCATCGACCATTATTTCGACACGCTGGGCGGCATCAGCCGCGCCATATCCAAGTCCGGCGGCAAGGATGTGACCGTCTATGTCGGCGACCAGACCGTGGGCGAAGGCAAAGTGCGCACGCTGACCGAGCAGGTGGCACTCGAAACCCGTACGCGGATGCTGAACCCCAAATGGTATGAGGGTCTGCTCAAGCACGGTTATGAAGGCGTACACCAGATTGAGCACCACATCTCAAATACGATGGGTTGGTCCGCCACCACGGGGCAGGTGGATGAGTGGGTGTACAGGGACCTCACCGAGACCTTTGTGCTGGACCCGGAATTGCGCCGCCGCATGGCGGAATTGAACCCCAAAGCGTCGTCCAAACTTGCGAACCGGCTGATTGAAGCCGGGGAGCGCAGCTATTGGACGCCAGACGAAGACACATGGGCCGCGCTGACCGAAGCCAGCGAAGAGCTTGAAGACCGCGTGGAAGGCATTCTGCCCGAGGCGGCCACCGATACAACAGAACTGACGGGACAACCGGCATGAACCTCTACACACACCCACGCACGCTCAAAGACGCCATGCGCGCCGAGAACGCTTCGCAGGCCAAAAGCCTGAAGGAGGCTGCCGCCCGTGATCAAAAAAAGGGGCAGGATGGCGAAGGCTCAGTGCAAGTGCAGCTCGACCCGAACATGGATATTGGCAACGCCAAGGTTTTCGCCATTTACGGCAAGGGCGGCATTGGTAAGTCCACCACCTCGTCCAATTTGTCTGTGGCCTTCTCAAAGCTTGGCAAGCGTGTGCTGCAGATCGGTTGCGACCCCAAGCACGATTCAACATTTACGCTTACCAAGTCGCTCATTCCCACTGTGATTGACGTGCTCGAAGAGGTGGATTTTCACCCCGAAGAGTTGCGGCCGGAAGACTTCGTGGTCGAGGGCTACAATGGTGTGCAGTGCGTGGAAGCTGGTGGCCCGCCGGCGGGCACTGGCTGCGGCGGCTACGTGGTGGGCCAGACCGTCAAGCTGCTCAAAGAGCATCATTTGCTCGAAAACACGGACATCGTGATCTTCGATGTGCTGGGCGATGTGGTGTGCGGCGGTTTTGCATCCCCACTGCAACATGCCGAGCGCGCGCTGGTTGTGGCGGCCAATGATTTTGACTCCATCTTCGCGATGAACCGCATCGTGGCGGCCATTAAGGCCAAGTCTAAGAATTACGATGTGCGCCTTGGGGGTGTCATCGCCAACCGCTCCAAAGATACCGATCAGATTGATGGGTTCTGCTCCGCCATCGGGCTTGAGCGCATTGCCCACATAATCGACAGCGACGCCGTCCGCCGGTCGCGCCTGAAGAAAAGCACTTTGTTCGAGATGGGGGACGATCCTGAGATCGTGGCCATTCAGCAAGCTTATCTCAGCCTCGCCGCGCACCTTCTTGAAGACAATGAACCGTTTGACGCGTCGCCGATGAAGGACCGTCAGATCTTCGATTTCCTAGGGTTCGAATAGGCCTGAAACAGTGACAATCACCGCCCACACAGATCAAAGCTACACGGAAAAGCGCGATGCCCTTACGCGCTATTTCGATTCCACAGCGCTTGACGCTTGGAAGCGCTTTGCGACGGACGCGCCTATGAGCCGGGTGCGCTCCATCGTGCGTGATGGGCGTGCGGAAATGCATGCCGCTTTGCTGGCGCGTTTTCCCGCCAATCTCACCGGTTGGCGCATATTGGATGCCGGGTGCGGCGGTGGCGCGTTGGCGCTGGATCTCGCCCGCCGGGGAGCCACGGTCCACGGCATGGATTTGTCTGCGCAGATCATCGAGCTGGCCAACGAACAGGCCGCTGAAGCGGGCCTGTCCGACAAGGCCACTTTCGAAGCTGGAGACGCGCTGGCCGCTGACTGCGGTGTATTTGATGCCGTGGTGTCGATGGATTGTCTCATCCATTATTCGCGGGCGCAGGTGGTCAATATCGTCAATAATCTAGACTCGCGCACGACCCGTCAGATCAGCTTTTCAGTGGCCCCCGCAACGCCTCTGCTACTGGCCAAGCATCGTTTGGGCAATCTGTTCCCCAAGGCGGATCGCGCGCCTACCATCCAGCCGGTTCGTCTGGGGCAATTGGCCAAAGATCTGCAAGCACTCGACGGCTGGACCTTTGAGGCCTGCCATAAGGTGGCGAAGCCGTTCTACATTTCGCAGGTGGTGGAGGTTCGGCATGTCTAGCTTCATGCGCAACCTTGGCCCAAAGCTACTGCCCTTTGCCGATGCGGCCAGCGATGAGCTGCCGTTGGCGCGGCTGTTGCGCCTGTCCTTGTTCCAATTTGCGGTGGGTATGGCTGCGGTCTTGCTTACCGGCACCCTCAACCGCGTCATGATCGTCGAGCTTGGCGTGCCGGCATCTTTGGTCGCATTGATGATCGCCATTCCTGTTTTGGCAGCCCCCATGCGTGCGTTCATGGGCCATCGCTCAGACACTTACCGCTCGCTTTTGGGTTGGCGGCGCGTGCCTTACGTCTGGCTGGGTTCATTGTTGCAGTTTGGCGGTCTGGCCATCATGCCGTTCGCTCTGTTGTTGTTGCACAGCCAAACGCTTGGCCCGACCTGGATCGGTCCGTTGGCCGCCATGGCCGCGTTTTTGCTAACCGGTCTTGGCATGCATCTGACGCAAACCGCCGGTTTGGCGTTGGCCACGGATTTGGCCTCCGAAGACACGCGGCCCCGGGTCGTGGCACTGGTCTATGTCGCCATGTTGGTGGGCATGTTCATTTCCTCGTTGGCTTTCTCATTTCTATTGGCTGAGTTCTCGCCAATTCGTTTGATCCAGGTCATTCAGGGCGCGGCGGTGGCCACAATGGTGATCAATGTGATCGCCATGTGGAAACAGGAGGCACGCCGCCCTGAGCTTACAAAACCTGACCGGAAAACACCCAGTTTTGCGCAGGCATTGGCGCTTTACAGGTCTGATCCCGCCACGGGTCGGCTTTTGCTGGCCGTTGCGATGGGATCGGCGGCCTTTGCCATGCAGGACGTTCTGCTCGAGCCCTATGGAGGCGAAGTGCTTGGCCTGTCGGTTTCACAGACCACTTTGCTGACGGCGCTTTGGTCCGCTGGAAGCCTGTTAGGCTTTGCCCTGGCCGCACGCGTCCTGAGCCGGGGGGCTGACATGTATCGGCTGGCTGCCAACGGCATGCTGATTGGGGTAATTGGTTTTTGCTCTGTTATCTTTGCTGAACCGCTGGCCTCGGCTCACCTGTTTCGCGCAGGCGCCTTCGTGATCGGGCTTGGAGGCGGGTTGTTTGCCGTTGGCACACTCCTGGCCGCCATGGATATTGCGCGCTCATCTGACCACGGCATGGCAATTGGCGCCTGGGGCGCCGTGCAGGCCACATCCATCGGTGCGGCCCTCGCGGTCGGCGGCCTCGTGCGCGATGGCGTGAACGGCGTCGTTGCAAGCCAGTTGGGCGAGGGGGTGCTCGTTGCACCCGTGGCCGGCTATTCAGTCGTTTATCACCTTGAGATCGGCCTTCTGTTCGCCGCCCTTGTCATCATCGGGCCTCTCGTGGGCCATCGATCAACACATACCCGGTCTTCTGAGCCGTTCGGCCTAGCCGAATTGCCCGGATAGGGCCGGCCTAAATTAGCTAGATTACCAAGGAGAGAAACATGATTGGTGAAGCTGGATACATCGATTGGGCGCAGATTATACTCTACGTCTTCTGGGCGTTTTTCGCCTATCTCGTTTTCCATCTGCAGCAGGAGAGCCGGCGCGAAGGCTTCCCGCTTGAAGATGAAGCGGGCAACATCAAAGGCCCCGACGTGATTTTCACGCCCAAGCCGAAAACATGGCATCTGCCCCACGGCCACGGCACTCTGACCGTGCCCAACGACGATCCGCGCGACAATGATCGCGACGATATCAAGCTGGAAGCTGTCAGCCGCTTTGCTGGCACCGCCTACCGTCCCGGTGGCGATGACCCCATGAAGGCCGGCGTTGGTCCGGGTGCCTGGACCCAGCGGTCTGAACATCCCGACCTCACGGCCCATGGCGATGTGAAAATCGTGCCGATGCGGGTTGGCTTGGAGTTCAAGGTTGCCAATCAAAACATTGACCCAAGGGGCTTGCGGGTCGTCGGTCATGATGGCGTTGTTGCAGGCACTGTGTCTGACATCTGGTGCGATCGCGCAGAGCAAGTTGCTCGCTATTTCGAGGTTGCCCTGGATCCGGCCATCGGTGAGGGCTCGGTTCTGATCCCGTACAACTTCGCCTACGTCAAACGGATCCGTGGCCGTGAAGAGCTTTGCTTTGTGAACGCAATCAAGGGCGGGCAGTTTGCCGATGTGCCACGCACAGCATCGCCCGATCAGGTGACCTTCCGCGAGGAAGACAAGATCATGGGCTATTACGGCGCTGGCCTGTTCTACTCCGATCCTTCTCGCCATGAGGTGAAGTTGTGACCGATAGCTTCCCCTCCAAATTGCATTCAGAAACGGGTGGGCCGGAGCATGACTTCGAGCCTATCCCCGGCCTTCCGGCCGAGCTGCCGGAGGGGGAGCGTATTGTCTGGCAGGGCAGGCCGAACTGGCGTGTCCTGCTGCGCCAGCGATTGCGTGTCTGGTGGATAGTTGCCTATTTCGCTGCCATTGGTGGCTGGGTGGTCTGGAGTGGCCAAGGCATTGAGCGATCTTTGGAAAACACCCTTGGTGGCCTGGGCCTTTTGGCTGTGGCGGGCATGCTGGTCGTTGGTTTCCTGGCTGTGTTTGCAGTGCTCGTTCAGCGCACGTCGCTGTACACCATCACCAACAAGCGTATCGTTATGCGCGTCGGGGTGGCTCTGTCCGCCACCTACAATTTGCCGTTTTCCAAGATCGAAAATGTGGATCTGCGGGCCAGCAAGTCCGGTTGGGGCGAGGTGGCCGTGCAAATGTCCACCGATGGGATGCGCCTGGCTTGGCTGATGCTCTGGCCGCATGTGCGGCCTTGGCGGATCAACAATACGGAACCGCAATTGGTGGGTCTCAAGGACGCGGTGGAAGTTGGCTCGATCATATCTGAGCAGGTGATTGGCTTTCTCGCCCGCGCCCACAACACCGATGAACAGTCGCTCGACACTGCGGAGGTTGCCGACGGTTTTGCGCCACAGACTGCTGCTGCCAGCGGTAAACCAGCTCCCCTCGGGCAACTGGCCACACAATAGGAGAAGACGATGGCTGATCACGCATATTCCGGCCCTGCATCTGCCCCTGCCGGTGGGCGCAAGCCTTCGCTGCGTCCCGACGGAGAGATGGCACCGATGTTTATGTACAAGCTGGTCATCGCATTTGGCGTGGCAGCTTTCGTGTTCATCACCATCGGTTCGCTTTTGGGGGTAAAGGCCGTGGATCTGCCCGTGACCGAGCCCGATCTGGTGCGCGATATTCAGGTTATCAATGACGGCTCGGGAACGGTGGAGCTTCGTGATGTTGCCGACGCTGTGGTCATGGCAACTTTTGACGCTGAAACCCGCAACCCGATCCGCGATGTGTTTCGCAGGTTCGATCTCATGCGTGTCGCCGCTTCCAAGCCCCCAATTCAGACATACCGGGTGCTCGCTTGGGACCGCGGGGACATAGCTATCACCGCTGCAGATGTTAAGTTTCGCATCAACATTCCCGCCGGAAAGTCGACTGACGCATTCAGCGTTCTGACGGCACCCAAGACCGGCGTTACAGGAGGCTAGTATGACTGCATCAAAGGCCTACTTGATCGGTCGGCGCCGCGAGGACGTCGACTGCACGGTGGAGATCAACAACACATTTGAGGAGCTGGGAGCGCATGTGCGCTTTAGCGGCGGCGTGGTCGTTCATCCCGGTGATGAAGTGATGGTGCACGGATCGCCAATCCAGGTTCCCTACGGCCATAAAAAATCGTTTGAGCGGCGGGCTACAATCACCCGCGCCAGTCTTTTGGAGCGCGTATGGACGCGTGCCACTGGCGACTTCGAGTTTATGGAACTTTGTGAATTCAGCTTTTCGGAGGCAGTTACGCTATGAATAAGCACGTCACACCAGAAGAAATTGCGGCAAGCAACGCCGCCTATCGTTCGCGCGTCAATGAGACCACGGAAGCTGCGGTCAATTCGACCATGCTCAATCCGCGCTTCTACACCACCGATTTCGAAGAGATGGACCGGATTGACGTCACACCTGTCCGCGAAGAGTGGGACCGGCTGATCGCGCAAATGAAGTCCGACCCGAACCGCGGGCATTTCAAGCGTGACGAGACCTGGGACGTTTCAAGCATTGACGAGTACGATCCCGAGCTTCGCAAGGAGTTGGTTGATTTCCTTGTTTCCTCGCTAACGTCGGAATTCTCGGGCTGCGTGCTCTATAAAGAGATGAAACGCCGCGGCAACAATCCGGACATTTGCGAACTGTTCGGTTACATGAGCCGGGACGAAAGCCGCCACGCCGGTTTCCTGAACGACGCGCTGAAAGACTTCGGCATCGGCGTGAATATGGGCTTTTTGGCCAAGGCCAAGAAGTACACCTATTTCAAGCCCAAATTTATCTATTACGCGACCTATCTGTCAGAGAAGATTGGTTATGCGCGGTACATCACGATTTACCGCCATTTGGAGCAGAACCCCGACAAGCGCATCCACCCGATTTTCAATTGGTTCAAGGAATGGTGCAATGACGAGTTCAGCCATGGCGAGGCGTTTTCGCTGCTGATGCGCTCGGACCGAAAGTTGCTGGAAGGGCGTCGCAACAAGCTGTGGATCAAGTTTTTCCTTTTGGCTGTGTTCTCGACCATGTTCGTACGCGACCACGTGCGGCCGGCGTTCCACGACGCGTTGGGTATCGATATTGAAGAGTATGATATGCAGGTGTTTCGCCTGACCAGCGAGATTTCCAAGCAGTGTTTCCCGCTGCAGCTGGACCTGGACAACCCGAAAATGCTGGCCGGTTTCCGCAAGCTCAATGTCATCAACATGAAGCTGGCAGCCGCGGAACAACGCGGCGGAATAGCCGGCAAGTTGCTTAAGTTTGGGCTTGGCGCCCGCGCCGCTGCCGTGTTTGCCGGCCTTTACATATTGCCGACGCTGAAAAGCGAGATCCCGGAAACCAGCCATCTCGAACCGGTCTGGTAAGGCATGACCATTCTGTTCGCCTTCGCATTTGCGCTCGTCACCTGGTGGCTCACCACCGGTTTGGTGGCGTTCGCAGTGCGGGTGGGGGATGGCCAGCGCCCCGCCGTCCTCGTCGGCTTCGGGGGCTTGGCCTTGCTTGGCATTGCGGGGCTGATTTGGTCTTCCAACTATCCAACGCTGGTGGCGGCCTATGTGGGATTTGCGTCAGCCTTGGCAGTGTGGTCGTTCCACGAGGCAGCGTTCTTGATGGGTATCGTCACGGGCTCGCGCTCGCATGCGTGCCCAAAAGGTGCAGCCGGATGGCGGAGGTTTGTTGCAGCGTTCCGCGCCATCGACCACCACGAGATTTCTCTGTTCGTGACCGTTGTCGCACTCGTATTTTTACTGGGCGGGGGGGCAAACCCGGTGGGCCCACTGCTGCTGGCGGTTATGTGGGTCATGCGGCTGAGCACGAAGCTGATCGTTTTCCATGGTGCACCAAACGCGATCAGTGATCTGATGCCACCGCGGGTGCGATATCTGAATACATATTTTCGCACAGATCGTGTGACGCCGTTTTTTCCTCTCGCATTGGCGCTGTCGGCGTGTCTCTTGATTGTTTTGGCCGATGCCACCGTGCGCGCACCATCAGTTTATGCAATGGCGGGCCACACATTGGTGGGGACCTTTGTGTTGCTGGCCGTGGCGGAGCATTTGTTCTTGATGGTTCCTTGGCGCGATGCCGGCTTGTGGGACTGGGCGATTCGAAAGGATGGCGCGAAGCCAATCGGCCCGAGGTCGGCCAGTGAAGCGGAAGAGCCGCTTAATCTCACGAAAGTAGAAATTTCGCAGTCGATTCAACGCTCAGGACGTTCCGTTGTGGCGAACCACAGTTTATAAAGATGATAAAGAAGCGCCAACCCGTCGCAGTGTTTTTTGCGGCCAAGCGGCCTAACTGAGCACGGGTTACGAAAGAGAGTTTGTGATGGATATTGTGCCGCTCACCAATGTTAAGACCGAGAGCGCAAAAAACGCTGCTCATAACAGCGTTCCAGACATTGAGCAGTTCTTTCACGACGCTCTCGACGGCCTGCACCAAGCTGGCAACTACCGCGTGTTTGCCGACATTGAGCGTCACAAAGACCAGTTTCCAAAAGCCACCCGCTACCGCCCTGATGGCACAACCCACGAAGTGACCGTTTGGTGCTCGAACGACTATCTGGGCATGGGCCAAAACAAGGTCGTGACCGACGCGATGCATGCCACCATTGATCGCTGCGGTGCTGGCGCCGGTGGTACGCGCAACATCTCTGGCACGAACCATTATCATGTGTTGCTGGAAGACGAGCTGGCTGACCTGCACGATAAGGAAGCGGCACTGATCTTCACTTCCGGCTACGTTTCAAACTGGGCCGCGCTGGGCACATTGGCATCCAAGGTGCCGGGTATGATCGTGTATTCTGACGCCGGTAATCACGCTTCGATGATCGAGGGCATCCGCCACTCTCGCTGTGAAAAGCGCATTTTCAAGCACAATGACCCTGAAGATCTACGCCGCATGATGGCGCTCGACGATCCTGCGGCGCCGAAACTGGTGGCTTTTGAGAGCGTGTACTCGATGGATGGAGATATCGCCCCAATTGAAAAGCTCTGTGACGTTGCTGATGAGTTCGGGGCACTGACTTATCTTGATGAAGTGCACGCCGTTGGCATGTACGGCCCCCGCGGGGGGGGCGTTGCCGAACGTGAAGGCATCATGCACCGTCTGTCGGTCATTGAGGGCACTCTGGGCAAAGCCTTTGGCGTCATGGGCGGCTACATAACTGGCTCCCGCGCCTTGATCGACTTTGTTCGCTCTTTCGCGAGTGGTTTCATTTTCACGACCGCTCTGCCGCCTGCCATTGCGGCCGGCGCGACCGCTTCCATCGCGTATTTGAAGGAACATCGTGAGCTGGCAGCTGATCACCAAGAGGCGGTTCGCAAGGTACGCTCGTTGCTCGACCGTCGCGGAATTCCGCACATGATGAATGAGAGCCACATCGTTCCCGTTATGGTGGGCGATGCTGCCAAATGTAAGTGGATCTCTGACATTTTGCTCGAGCAGAACGGCATCTACGTTCAGCCCATCAACTATCCGACCGTGCCGGTGAAAACCGAGCGGCTGCGCATTACGCCAACCCCGCTTCACACAGATGGCGACATTGCCGCCCTTGGCGATGCACTTTGCGACTTGTGGTCCCAGTGCGCGCTAGCCCGATCGGTGGCATAGCCCTTACAGCGCAGATGTAGCGCAGGCCCAAATGCGGGTTCTGATCGGAAGAGAGCGATGCAAACTGTCACAGTCTCGCTGTTTCGCTTTGAGGGTGTGGCGGCGAAGCTCTGGGCGTTTTCCCAGATGGGCTTTGCCCGACCAGCATTGGCCAAAACGCCGGCACTTCAATTTTTCAAGATGATGGGAACAGGCGCGGGGGCCGGCTTCTCAACCAAGCCCAATTTTGGCGTCTACACTATTATGTGCCTTTGGCCGTCGGAAGACGTGGCCCGGGAGCAATTGCAACACAGCAAGGTGCTTGGCCGTTACCGTGCTAAAGCCTCCGAGACTGCGACAGTTTTTCTGCGCCCTACAAGCTGCCGCGGGGCGTGGGACGGTGCGCCCCCTTTCCAAATTCAGCCAGGCGTTGAACAGGCGCTGCCGGTGGTTGCCATGACGCGGGCCACGCTGAAAAAGCGCCACCTGCGGCGCTTCTGGTCGCTCGTGCCTGCTATCTCTGATCGAGCAGAATTTGACGAGAAACGTCACTTCATGATCGGAATGGGGGAGGTGCCTTGGCTTCACCAGGTGACCTTTTCATTTTGGGAAACTCAGGAAGCCATGAAGGCGTTCTCTATCGACAGCGACACACACGGCGTGGCCGTCAAACGCGCCTACACTGAGGGCTGGTTCTCAGAATATATGTTTGCGCGCTTCAACCTGCTAAGCATCGAGGGAAACTGGCGCGACATACCTAGCGCACTGATCAATCAGAGCCGCTAGTCCCACCTTTCATTCCAAATGCCAAGAACCGATACAAAAAGGGCCGCTCGATTGAGCGGCCCTTTTTCGTTGTTTGATGCCGTAACTACCAGCTACTTTCCAGCGAGCTTGGCGTCTCAGGCCACCAGGAAAGGTCTTCCGGCACGATGCCGTGGTCCATGCCCCAAATAGTCCAGTCTTCCACGATGGTGCCGGAGAGCAGTATGCCGATACCACCGGTGAGCGTTGTC
Source organism: Pseudomonadota bacterium (assembly GCA_038749385.1). Classification (GTDB taxonomy): domain Bacteria; phylum Pseudomonadota; class Alphaproteobacteria; order Rhizobiales; family Rhizobiaceae; genus JBCBXA01. Next base: position 11,404 of record JBCDIB010000016.1, read on the forward strand.
AGCATGGCGAACCACCAGGCCCAGCGGTGGACCGATTCCATGGTGGCGTTGAAGCCCATGGTCCAGCGCCAGAACAGAGCTGCACGCTCTGATGCGGTGCCGCGGTCGGTGATCTGCTCCAGCTCGCGCTCGCCGCCATAGCGTGTCACGGCCAAAATGGTCGCACCGTGCATGGCGAACAACAGGGTGGAACCGTACAGGAATACGATCGACAGACAGTGGAACGGGTTCCAGAACAGATTGCCCCAGAACAACGAGAAGTTCGCCGTCCAGTCGAGGTGCGTAAACAACCCATAAGGCACTGCTTCAGACCATGAACCCATGAGGATTGGGCGGATTAGGCCCAGAACCAGAAACAGCCAGATAGCGGATGCAAATGCCAGTGGCACATGCAGGCCCAGCTGTAGCTCCACGGCCCTGCGATACATGCGGAACCACCAGAGAATGACCGACGCCAGAAGCAGGAAGGATGCGATAAACCACCAACCCCCTTCTTGCAGGGAAGGGATCGACAGGCCGGCCTCTTCAGGTGGCGGATCGAGCGACAACCACGGCAATTCGAGCACGAAGCGAACCGGGTTGAAGTCAACCTGAACCCAATAGTTCAGACCGATGATGACGAAAGCGGCGCCCCCGCACATGAAGGCTGCGGTGCCCAGAAAGCCTAGGTAGATGGGGCCGATCTGGGCGTTGCCGAACGTGCCGACAAGCCAGCTGTAGAACGGGTTTTCCGTCCTGTCACGGTTGCCCAGTCCAATGTCGATGCCTGCTTCTGGCTCCGACCGGACCTGCACTCTGGTGAAGATGTTTTGATATTGCATGGGTAACTCCTTCAGATCCGCCGGTTACCCGGCAGAGCCTCCCCAGGTGTAGAATTCACGCAGTGGTTCCCACCATTCGGTCCAGGCTTCAGACCAGATGGGACCTGCAGCGATGAAGATGCAGACAGCGCTCCAGAAACCAGCGTTCAGCGCCAGCAGCAGCCCCAGGCGGTGGATGCCGAGCGTGCCAACCGAATAGCCGATGGTGTCGCGGAAGAATGTGTCTTCATATTCCGGTGTCTTCACCTCAACCGGGCCGCCAAAGCTGGAGTGACGGCGCGGGTTTGCTGCCGACAGGACCATGCCACCGTGAAGTGCCAGGGCCAGCGTTGTGGTGAAGAAGAAGGTGATCGCCACCATATGGGCCGGGTTATAGTGGAAGTTGCCGTACTGATAGCCCGTGTTCCATACCCAATTCAGATGGCTGAAAATGCCATACGGGAAGCCGTGTCCCCAGGCACCCAGCAGCAGCGGACGGAAGATAACAAGCGTGGCATAGGCGAAAATGGCTGCGGCAAAGGCAAATGGTACATGGTAGCCCATACCCAATTTGTTGCAGATCTCAACCTCGCGCAGGGCCCACGATATAAATGCGCCCATCGCGCACATGGTGACCAACTGCCAGATGCCGCCATCATTCAGCGGAGCCATTCCCAGGCCGTATTCGATGGGTGGCGGGTTGATGGAAATCAACCATGGGTTCCAGGTAGGGCCGTCGGCTGCGCCCACCAGTATGAGTGCGGTGCCCAGGCCCGCAAAAAATATCGTCGTGATGCCGAAGAAACCCATATAAAACGGACCGACCCAGAAGTCGAAGAGGTCGCCTCCGACAAGGGTGCCGCCGCGCACACGGTACTTTCGCTCAAAGCTCAGCAGAGACATATCAGTTCTCCTCAAGTCCGGCGCGTCGTCGGCCGGTCGTCAATGCGTTGGTGGTTTCGAAGGGGGCCGTCGCAGCGACGGTCCCCCCCGAGTGTCGGGTTGGAACGTCGCTCAGCTGTCGGACATCGTGGCGGAAACACCACGAGGATCCATGCGCTGGGCTTCGTCAAACCAGTTATAGCGCTCTGTCGAAAGCAGGACGAAATGAATCATCGCTGCCAGTGCGAACAGAAATACGCCTTGTACGACCAGCGTTTTGCGCGGGTCGAAAACCATCCAGATTCTCCACATAATCAATGCTCCTCTAGACGAACCAAGGGCGCCACACGAACACCAGGAAGTGCGCAACTACGGCGATAGCCGAGAAAATGAGCATTCCCTGAAGGTAGAACTTGTGGAACTCTTGAGCCTCACCTTCGGACATGCCGGAGAGCGAGACGGTGTTTGGACTGGACATAAAGACCTCCTAGTCGCTTTCGCTGCGGTTCCCCGCAGCCGGGATACCCGTGCCGACCAAGGCCGGGTGGCGGGCTTTGTCGGGGTCGCCCCCGGCAAATGGAATGGCTATGCGATGAACGCGTAGCCGACGGCGGCGTGAGCCGCTGATTTTGCTTCCGCGAACACGGAGCCCGACTGGGGCGCCCGGTTCAGACCGGATGGGAAGAGGCGCTGCCACGTGGCAGCGACCAGGCAAGGTGTGAAAGCCAGCGCGAAGAGTGCGCGATATTCCAGACGGTCCTGCACGGTCAGCCGGCCTTTACGGGGCGCGGTGTTTGTGTCGATCATTGCCATTGTGGGGTCTCCCTTCACGGTCAGGCGGACATGCTCGAACGGCGCTTACTGGCCGTGCGGACATGGATAGGTTCAACGGTGGACGAGCCTTCGGCGTCGGCGGCCAATTCGGCGGCGTCGCGCAGGCGTTTGGTGGCGGAAATGCGGCTGATCACCGGCTCGTCGGCTACGATTGCATCGAGCTCAAGGCGTGCCACATCGGACCAGGCCACCGAGCGTGGCGGCTTGGCGGGCGTGGCTTCAACTGCATCCAGATCTGTGCCTAAGGGCAGGATGTCGAACAAGGCGTCGAACAAGCCATTGCAGACTTCCTGGATCATCCAGCTTGCGCCGGAATAGCCCATGATCGGCGTGCCGGTGTGGCGGCGGATGATGGCCCCGGGGAACGACACCGGAATATAGGTCGCCCGCTTGCCGGCTTCCGCCAGATACATGCGCTCATTGTAGGAGCCGAAAACGATGAGTGGTGTGCGTTCTGCGATGGCGTCGCGGATCTTTTGATTGTCGGGTTTCTTGCCGGCTTTGCGCGCGAACGAAAAGTTGCAGGGCAGGCCCATTTCTTCGGTGAGAAAGTTCCTGATACCCCGCTCATAGGTTTCGGTCGCGTGGATACCGTAGGAGGCTGACGCAAAGAAATCCTGAGTGACCGAGCGCCACAGATCCCACATGGGTTTCAGCGTTGTGTGCTTCTCGCGCTCAATAAATGGCTCCGGGTCCAGGCCCGTCAGCTCACCAAGGCTGCGCAGGAACGCCGTAGTGGAATGGATGCCGATAGGAGCTTGCAGGAACGGGCGATCGAGGGCTTCGCAAAGGCTTCGGCCAAACTCGCGATACATGCAGATGTTCACATCCGCATCGCCCAGCTGACGTACGCTTGCGATATGGGACCCAAGCGGGAAGGTCAGGTTGACTTCCGCGCCAATGCCTTCAACGAGGCGGCGAATTTCGGCGAGATCCGAGGCCATGTTGAAGGTGCCGTAGATGGCGCCCACAAGATTGACCTTTGGCTTCTCGCCTTCTTTCTTAGGACGCCGGGCGCGCACTTTTTTAGGGCCGTATTCGGTCCAGAGCCATTTGAGGGCGCGGTCCGCGCTCTGCCATTGATCTTCGTCAATCGTGCGGGGCAGGAAGCGCTGAATGTTGGTGCCCTCGGGCGTGACGCCACCGCCGATCATCTCGGCAATGGAGCCGGTCACCACAACAGCCGGCAGGTCTGGATCGAGAGCCTTGCGAGCGCTCTTCATCGCTCCTTCAGTGCCATGCTGGCCAAGCTCTTCTTCGCCCAGGCCTGTCACTACGATGGGCAATTCATGCGGGGGGAGGGCGTCGGTGTAGTGCAGCACAGATGTGACGGGCAGGTTCTCGCAGCCCACGGGGCCATCAATGATGACCTGCAAGCCCTTGATCGCCGTGAAGACGTAAACGGAACCCCAATAGCCGCCGGCGCGATCATGATCGATGATGAGGGTCATGTTCCTACCTCCTGCCGGCGGCAGCCGGTCGGAGCAGAAAAAGCAGGGAGGATAAGTGACAAAGTCATGTTCCGACCGAGACCCCCGCATCCACGTCATTGTTGGCCTGGCGCGCCACGCGGGCGGCGTAGGATTTGCGGTATTTCGCGTCCACCGCGAGGTTGGCAGAGGGTTGATCTTCCCAAACGCCGGCCGCGCCACCTGTGCCCACACCATCAAAAAACTCGGTCATGCGATCAAAGCGCGGTTTGTTGGCAATCGCCCCGTTGACCACTTGAGCCAGCGACGCCGGACCGGCCGGACCCATGAGCGGGCGGGCTGAGATGAGATTTGTGAAATAAAGCGCAGGAATGCTTGCTTCCTTCGCCTTTTGCACGACGGGGGTGGTGCCAATGGCAATGTCTGGCTGAAACTCGGCCATGGCCGCCACGTCCTGTTCCAGCGTTGCGCGGAATTGCACCCGTACGCCTTTGCTTTCGAGCCAATCTGCGTCTTCGGTTGCGTAGGGCGTTTTGGGGCAGGCCGAGCCCACATAACGAAGGTCTGCGCCGGCTTCGACAAGCAAACGGCCAACGAGGAGTTCTGAGCCTTCATAACCCGACAGGGTAATGCGGCCTTTTATGGGGTTGGCTTCCAGGCCGGCACCGATTGCGCCGATCATGGCGTTGCGGGCAGCATCGATCTTCGATTTGGACACGTTGGTGGCGTCGCCAATGGCCTGCAGCCATGCGCTCGTGCCTTCCACGCCTACGGGGGCGGAACCCACAACGGGGCGGCCAGCGGCTTTAAATTCGCGGATGGCACCGGTGTAGAACGGATGAACAGCACCGACCACTAAGCAATCAAGTGCAGCATAAAGCTCGCGCCATTCACGCACTGGTACGACCGGGCCGCAGGCAAGGCCCATGGGGTCCAGCATCTGAGCGATGATCATTGGATCAGCGGGGAACATCTCCCCCAGCAGTGTCACCGATGGACGGTCATCTTCCTTGGCGCGCGGTGGCAGCACAGGGCCGGCCTCCGCTTCTTCGCGCGCGCGCTTGAGCATGGCCGCAGACAGCACGTCCTTGGCTTCCGCGTGGGTGGGGATGCCAAAGCCCGGTACGTCGATCCCGACGATGCGCACGCCATTGATTTCCCGCGGCAGCATTTGCAGCGGCACGCCTGAAGCGGTGGGCACGCATAGGCTGGTCATGACGATGGCGTCATACTGGTCTGGGTCCGCCATTTCGTGCACGGCGTCCCGAATATCTTCATAGAGTTTGCCGGTGACAAGGCTCTCGGAATTGAAGGGCACGTAGCCAACTGTGCGCTTGGCACCATAGAAATGCGATGTGAAGGTTAGACCGTACACGCAGCAGGCAGAGCCTGACAGGATCGTGCCCACCCGGCGCATGCGCAAGCCGACGCGCAATGAGCCAAAGGCAGGGCACATGCTCTGCGGTTGCTCGTGAGGTCCGACATTGTGCTCGGCCAGGGGATAATCGCGCTCAAAACC
>JBCDIB010000017.1:0-16472 GCA_038749385.1 Pseudomonadota bacterium
ACCCGCGCTGACGGTGCCGTGGATACAGTCATCACCAACGCGTTGGTGGTGGATCATACGGGTATCTTCAAAGCCGATGTTGGCCTCAAGGACGGACGCATCGCGGCCATTGGGAAAGCGGGCAATCCCGACACGCAGCCTGGCGTCGACATTATTATAGGACCGGGCACAGAGGCCATTGCCGGGGAAGGAAAGATACTCACCGCCGGCGGCTTCGACAGCCATATCCACTACATCTGCCCGCAACAGATCGACGAGGCGCTTTACTCTGGCCTCACCACCATGCTGGGCGGTGGAACCGGCCCGGCCCACGGCACGCTGGCCACCACCTGCACCCCCGGCCCGTGGCACATAGCCCGCATGATTGAGGCTGCGGACGCTTTCCCAATGAACCTGGCATTTGCAGGCAAGGGCAATGCCAGCCAACCCGGCGCCTTGGTGGAAATGATCGAAGGCGGAGCCTGCGCACTGAAACTGCACGAGGATTGGGGCACCACTCCCGCCGCGATTGATTGCTGCCTTTCAGTCGCTGACGATATGGACGTCCAAGTGATGATCCACACCGACACGCTAAACGAAAGCGGCTTTGTGGAGACATCCGTGGGGGCCATGAAGGGCCGCACCATCCACGCCTTCCACACGGAGGGTGCCGGCGGCGGACACGCACCGGACATCATCAAGATCTCTGGAGAGGACCATGTTCTCCCCTCGTCCACCAACCCCACGCGTCCCTACACGGTGAACACGCTGGCCGAGCATCTGGATATGCTGATGGTCTGCCACCACCTCGACGCATCGATCCCCGAGGATATCGCGTTTGCCGAAAGCCGCATTCGCAAGGAGACCATCGCGGCTGAAGATATTCTGCACGATATGGGCGCGTTCTCGATCATCGCCTCGGACAGCCAGGCTATGGGCCGCGTTGGCGAAGTGATCATCCGCACATGGCAAACCGCCGACAAGATGAAAAAGCAACGGGGACGGCTGCCCGAAGAAACCGGCGAAAACGACAATTTCCGCGTGCGCCGATATGTGGCCAAATATACGATCAACCCTGCCATCGCCCACGGCATCAGTGCCGAGATTGGTTCGATCGAAGTTGGCAAGCGTGCTGATCTGTGTTTGTGGGATCCCGCATTCTTCGGGGTGAAGCCAGCCATGGTGTTGCTGGGCGGCACGATTGCAGCAGCTCCGATGGGCGATCCGAATGCGTCCATTCCTACGCCACAACCAGTCCACTACCGGCCCATGTTCGGTGCCTTCGGCAAGTCACGCACCAATTCGTCAGTGACCTTTGTCAGCCAAGCGGCCCTCGACGCGGGCCTGCCCTCCAAGTTGGGAACGGCCAAGCAGATGCTGGCCGTTAGCAACACACGCGGCGGCATCGGCAAGCGCTCCATGATCCACAATGCTGCAACACCTGAGATAGACGTGAACCCGGAGACCTATGAAGTGCGCGCAGATGGCGAACTGCTAACGTGCGAGCCGGCGACAGAACTGCCCATGGCGCAGCGGTACTTCATGTTCTGATGAAAGCTATCAGACGACTGCTGCTTTCCAGAGCAATGAAGATCTGTGAGGCACATCAACATCCAAACTCGATACCTCTGGACTCGCCTCGATGCCAGCATAACAACTACTACAGTCTAATCCTTCGTCACGACATCGACCGAGACTCTGACGTACTCTTTCGACGCATCGAAGGAGACCGAATCTTTTGTTTGGCGTTAGAGGAAGATAAGTTCGCAGAAGAACGCGAATTTAGTATGGCAGAGTGCTTGAAACGAGATTTTGACTGCCGACGCTACTTTCAATGTTTTGAATTCAAATATACTTCCCCTTGGGATTTATTGCTCTCACGCTATTTCATTCGTGAGCGCCAAAAAATCGTGATCGACCGGATAATTCAGGCGGCGTTCAATTTCCGGACTCCGCATAGAAGCCAAGCAAATGAAAATTTGGAATGGTTCGTTGGCTACCGGTTGAAGAAGTTGGCCGAGGATACGTTTGGAAACGATCACGCAATATCGTCGATTGGAGCGTTTTCCGACTTCTACGGCGGGAGAATATTTGGTCACCCAAATTATCAAGAAATGCTCGCACGCTTCAACTTGATCTGTGAATCACTTGAGGCATCTGGCGACCTTCGCGAAGCAAACGGAAAATACAAAGCAACTGGACGCGCCCTGAATTCACTGAAGGAGTTTGAACTCGCTGAAAGGCGTCACCGAGATCAAATCCGCGTTCAGGGTCTTTTGGCATTCTTGACCATGTGCCTCGTTGCAGTCGGTATTCTGCAAATGGCTGCATAAGCTGACAACTCGGTGCAAGAGTAAGTCTGGTGCTGACTGGGCAACCTATCGCACACGATCCGCGTTATGGCTGTGAACGAAACCAGGAGACACGAATGGCATCGGAGAAAATCAAGCTGGTTCACGACGGCTGGGTGGTGGTCGCAGACGGCGAGAAGGCGCTGTTCCTGCGTAACGAGGGCGATGAGGAGCATCCCAACCTCGACGTATTCCGCGAAGAAGAGCAAGACAATCCGCCAAACCGTGAGCAGGCTGCCAACCGGCGTGGTCGGGTGGGCAACGCGAACGGCCCGCACAAAAGTGCCGTCGAAGATACAGATTGGCATCAATTGGCAAAGGACAGGTTCGCTGCTGAACTGGCGGAAATCCTCTACAAAAAAGCACACGCCAACACATTTCAGCATTTGGTGCTGGTGGCGGATCCCAGCGTTTTAGGTGAAATGCGATCCGAACTGCACCAAGCCGTAACGGATAAGCTGGTGGCTGAGGTCGACAAGAACCTCACCAATCATCCGGTGCATGAGATTGAGGAGCTGCTGCTGCACAAAGCCGCCTAAGGGCTGCATAAGGTTTCAGCATCCGCCTGCTTGCGGAAAATGATAGCCTCGGCAATGGTCTGACACAGGCTGATGCCGGGGCTTTTTCATGTCTAATATTATCTGCACTCAAGTTTTGCCGACCGCAGAAAATGCTGTCGATACGATAACCCTCGACCAGGCGGGGCGTCACCGTCGGCGCCGGGTGATGACCTCCGATACTGGCCTCAGCTTTCTTTTGGATCTGCCGACAGCGCGATTGTTACACGATGGCGATGGATTACGCCTGAGCGATGGCCGACTGATCGAGGTCCGAGCCGCCGCCGAACCATTGATGGAAATCAGAGGGACCAGCCCGCGCCACCTTAACGCGCTGGCCTGGCAAATCGGCAACCGACATCTGACCGCCCAAATAGAAGATGATCGCATATTGATAGAGCGCGACCTTGTGATCGCCAACATGTTGGCAGGTCTCGGCGCTAAATTGCGGGACGTCGAAGAGCCATTCCACCCGGAAGGCGGTGCCTATGGCGACCATTCGCACTCTCATAGCCACTCCCACAGCCATGACTGACGGCTTTTCCCACGCGCAGTCTCTGGCATTGGTTCGGGTGATGGCTTGGTTATCGCCAGCATTCCCCACTGGGGGCTTTGCCTACTCCAGTGGTTTGGAAGCTGCGGTACAGGCTGGTTTCGTGAGTGACGAAGCTTCGTTGGCCGGGTGGGTAAACACGAATTTGAAACAGGGCAGCCTTCAATTGGATGCGAAATTTCTGTCGCTTGCTCACAATGCCGGGTGTCACAGTGCGGGGGCTCAGAGCAACGCAGGTGTTGAAGAGATACGCGAACTCCAAAATCTGGCCGCGGCATTTGCCGGTAATTCTGTGCGCTGGCGCGAGACAACAGCCCAGGGCGCTGCCTTCCTGTCTGGTTTGGATGAAAGGGCAGAATTCTCTGAAACAGACGTGCGGGTGGCGCTTAGTCTGGACGCTGATACAGACAGCCCTTTGCCCGTTGCCATTGGCGCGGCCACGGCCCATGGCGGTGTAGCGCGACCCACCGCCATTCTGGCTTTCCTGCAGGCCGCTATTGGCCAACAATTGTCCGCTGCCATCCGCCTGAATTTGATCGGCCAAAACGGGGCGGCCCGCTTGCTCGACCGCTTGGAAAAACCGATCGTAGAGGCGATGGAAGCTGCACTCGATTGCACGCAAGATGAGCTAACGGCCGCAACACCTATAGCAGATGTGCTGGCAGCACAGCATGAGATTTTGGACAGCAGATTGTTTTTGTCATGAAGTGTTTGACAGGGGGAAATGTGAAATGAGCGGCAACGGACCTTTGCGGGTGGGCATTGGCGGACCGGTGGGCGTTGGTAAAACCACCCTGACCGCGGCGCTTTGCAACGCAATGCGCGACGACTATTCTGTAGGGGTGGTGACCAATGACATTTACACTCGCGAGGATGCCGACGCGCTGGTGCGCATGCAGGCGCTGTCATCAGACCGCATCATTGGGGTTGAAACCGGCGGCTGTCCGCACACTGCTATCCGCGAGGATGCGTCCATCAATCTGCGGGCCATCGACGAACTGAACTCCCGTTTTGACGATTTAGATGTGGTGTTCATTGAGTCTGGTGGCGACAATCTTGCGGCAACCTTTTCGCCGGACTTGGCAGACCTGACGCTCTACGTCATCTCCGTGTGCCAGGGGGGCGACATACCTCGCAAAGGTGGTTTGGCTATCACACGGTCTGACCTTCTTATCATCAACAAGACCGACCTCGCGCCACACGTGGGCGTCGATCTGGACGCGATGCGCAGCGACACGGAAATAGCGCGGAGCGGGCGTGCCTTTGAGTTCGCGGATCTGAAATCCGGCAAGGGCGTGGACGAAATCATAGCGTTTCTACAACGGGAGGGCGGGCTGTCGCCCACCAAAAGCGCCGCCTAATCCGCCAAGCCCTCAAACAACATGGCCACAGCCTCTGCGCCCGGATCTTTGTGGCCACGCAGATTGTCTTCCGAAATATAGGCAGCCCTCCCTGCCTTGGCTTTGGTCATGCTGGCGGTGGCGTTTGCACCTGCGCGGGCAGCGTCTCGCGCCGCGTTTAGTCCGCCAGGCAATGCCTCCAGTGCGGGGGCTAGGGCGTCAATCATGGTGCGGTCGCCCTGCGATGCGCCGCCCACTTTTTGGATGCGATCCAGACCCGCCGTCAAAGCATCCACCGTGCCGTGGCCATTGGCGGAAGCATCCCCCACCGCGCCGAAGAAGATCGCAAGCAGGACGCCGGAAGAACCACCCATGGTCTGGCTCAACTCGTTGCCAATGGCGCGGTAAAGTTGAGTCATATCTGCTAGGGGCATGCGGTCCAGCGCTGCTTTGAGGGCTCGGGCAGCACCGGCGAGGGTGGACCCTGTGTCACCGTCTCCTGACTTGGCATCCAGCTCATTGAGGTGCGCCTCCGCGGCGATCAAAATATCGCAACACCGATCAAGGAAGGCGCGATGCGCGGGATGGGCCGATGCGGTGGGTTGAATAGGGGCCAAACCATCAGGCAACGGCACCACTGGTGGCTGAACGATCTGCATCATGTGCGGCCAATGATTGCTGGCCGTAGGGGCGGCCAGCTGCTCAAGCTCTTGTGCATCGGCCGGGTAAAGCGACACTGAGAAGCCCTGCATATCCAGCGAGGTCATCAGTGGCGCAGGGCCGATAATGTGCGTGATGTTCGTGGCTGCCGGCGACTTGCAAAACTCGTCGGCGAGGATCGACATTTCCACCGGGGTGGTGGAGCCAAGATTGTTCAACAGCGAAACGTATTTGCCAGTGCCCATTTTGGGTGCCAGCTTCGCCACAAGGTCCGTCATGGCCTGCCGCGCACCTTCAAACTCCACCTGCTCGACACCCGCCTCACCGTGAATGCCAAGGCCCAATTCCGCTTTGCCTTCCGGAATACGCTCTTCCTTGGGCGACCCGGGGACAGTGCAGGTGTCCAATGACATGCCCATGGAAAACACACCGTCGCGTACGCGTTCGGCGGCGGCGGCAATGTCAGAAAGGCTCGCCCCCGCCTCTGCCATGGCACCGCAGATCTTGTGCACAAATAGGGTTCCTGCCACTCCCCGGGGCTGCGGGAGATCCGGCAGGGCGATGTCATCATCCACCACCACCATCTCCACCTGATGGCCGAAAGCCCGCGCGCGCTCGGCGGCAAGACCGAAATTCAATCTGTCACCGGTGTAGTTTTTCACGATCAGCAGACAGCCTGCCGGGCCGGTAACTGCCAAAATGCCCGCGAGCACCGCATCCACCGAAGGGGATGCAAAAACGTCGCCGCACACCGCGGCCGTCAACAAGCCCTGCCCGACAAATCCCGCATGGGCGGGCTCGTGGCCGGAACCGCCACCGGACACCAAAGCCACCTTGGTTTTGTCCCAATCGGCACGGGTAACAACTTTGATGTGGGGAAACCCATCAAGGCGCTGCAGCTTACCGCCGGAAGTGCGTAACAGGCCGTCCACCGCATCGGTGACGATGGCTTGCTTATCATTGATGAACTGGCTCATCGGACTTCTCCCGGTCTATCAGACGACGCGCTGGGTGGGGACCCGTTGGCCCTGGGCATCGAAAAACAATGGATTTTGCGGCGCGATCCTCAGACTTTCGCCCCGCGCCAGATTGGTGTGGGCATCGGTGAGCGTGATGACCTTATGGCCATCCATATCCAGGTGCAGACGGGTCTGGTCCCCCAGATGCTCAACCCGGGAAATCACTGTGTCCCGCCCTTTTGGCTCGCCTTGAGCGATGTGCTCGGGTCGAAGTCCGATTGTTTTGGCACCGCTCGGCGCATCGCCAAACGCATCGGCCGGCAGCAAATTGATGCGCGGCAGGCCGAGGCGCGTGGCCACATATTCACTCACGGGGTTTTCATAAATGTCCCGCGGGGAGCCGAACTGCACCAATTTGCCATGGTCCAGAACCCCGACATGCGTGGCCATGGTCATGGCTTCAATTTGGTCGTGGGTAACGTAGAGCATGGTGGCGCCCAGATCGGCCTGGATACGCTTGAGCTCGATGCGCAGGTCCGAGCGCAGTTTGGCATCAAGCGAAGAGAGCGGCTCGTCCATAAGATAGATGGACGGCTCACGCACCAGCGCCCGCCCAATGGACACGCGCTGCATCTCTCCGCCGGAAAGCGCTGTCGCCTTATTGTCCAGCTTGTGGGCGATGGATAGCACTTTGGCCACCTCGTCCACCTTGCGTTTTATCTCGTCGGCGGGGGTGTTCAAGATGGGCGATTTGAGCGGGAACTCGAGGTTCTGGCGCACGGTCATGTGCGGGTAGAGCGAATATTGCTGAAACACCATCGCCACATCGCGCTGGGCGGGCGTGTCCTTCGACACATCGCGTCCGTTTATACTCACAGACCCTTGGTCTGGTGCCTCGAGACCGGACAGGAGGCGCAGCGTTGTGGTTTTGCCGGCACCAGTCGGGCCAAGAAGCACAACGAAGGCCCCATCGGGAATGGTCATCGACATATCGTCGACAGCTTGGGTGTCGCCGTAGGATTTGGACAGATTGGAGAGCGTGATCTCAGCCATTGGCGAAGATCCCTTCATTGAGCTGCGAGCGAAGAGCGTGACCGGAATGGGCGTCGAAGAGGGTGACGGTGCTGGCGTTGAATTCGAGTCCCACAGTCTCACCGACGCGGGCGTTCTGGTTCGATGGCGCGCGGGCCTTTAGCGGGCCATTAGGTGTGTTGAGAGAGATGATCTGCGTTGTGCCGAGATATTCCGTCGCCATCACCTCGCCGCGATAGGCACCGCTGTCGTTTAGTGACACATGTTCAGGCCGCACACCGAAGGCCAGCTTACCGCCGCCTTCGACCCGCGCTTCCGGCACACCGAACTCATGGTCGCCCATGCGCACCGATTTCGCGCCCGGATCAATTTTGCCGTCAAATCGCAGGAAATTCATGCTGGGCGAGCCGATGAACTCCGCCACGAACATGGTGGCCGGCTTGTCGTATATCTCTTGCGGCGTACCGAATTGCTCGACGACGCCGTGGTTCATCACCACAATCTTGTCGCCCATTTGCATGGCTTCCAGCTGATCGTGGGTGACATAAACCGTGGTGGCATTCATGCGGTCATGGAGTGCACGAAGCTCTTCGGCCATGTGCTCCCGAAACTCAGCGTCCAGCGCACCCAGCGGTTCGTCCATCATGAAGGCTTTTGGGTCGCGCACGATGGCGCGGCCCAAGGCCACACGCTGGCGGTCGCCGCCAGAGAGGCCGCCCACGGGACGGTCAAGAATGTCATGGATGCCAAGAATGCCCGCGACTTCAGCCACTTTGGACTTAACGTCCGCCCTGCTCATGCCTTGGCTGACCAGCGGATAGGAAATGTTCTTGCGCACATTCATATGCGGGTAGAGGGCGAACATTTGGAACACAAAAGCGATGTCCCGTTCGCTGGCGGGGCGCATACCCACCTCTTCACCGTCGAGGTAGATTTCGCCGGACGTGGGCAATTCCAGCCCCGCAATCATGCGCAGAGTTGTAGTCTTGCCGCAGCCCGATGGGCCCAGCAGCATGAAGAATTCCCCATCCTCGATCGTGAAAGATGAAGATTGAACCGCAGTGAAGTCGCCAAACTTCTTCTGTAGATTTTTGATGATTATCTCGGCCACAGCCCTACTCCCGAAAATGGCTGACGACGATGAACATCACTGTGCCGACGAGCGTGGTGATGAACGAATAGGTAAAGGCCCACAGAACGAACGGCTGCATCAACATGAACACGCCCAGCGCGATGATCATCGTGGCCAGCATTTCCCATGCGCCACGGCGCAGACCCATGATGCCTGAAATGAAGTTGGTCATTTGCGCACCGCCCCGAAGGTTATGCCCCGCAGCAAATGCTTGCGCAGCAGGATGGTGAAGATCATCACCGGCAGCAGGAAGAGCGTCGCGCCAGCTGCCACAGCGGGCCAGTCGAGGCCGCCTACACCAATGATGGTCGGGATGAATGGCGGCGCCGTTTGCGCGGTGCCGGACGTGAGCAGCACTGCGAAAGCGTACTCGTTCCAAGAGAAGATGAGACAGAAGATTGCTGTGGACGCGATGCCCGCCGACATTTGCGGCAGCACCACCTTCACGAACGCTTGGAAGCGTGTGTAGCCGTCGATCAGCGCCGCTTCCTCATACTCCATCGGTATTTCGTCGATGAAGCCTTTCAGCAGCCAAACCGCCAGCGAAATGTTCACCGCTGTGTACAGCAGGATCATGCCCAGATGCGTGTCGCTCAGGCCGATTTCGCGGTACATGAGGAAGATCGGAATCGCGACAGCGATGGGCGGCATCATGCGTGTCGACAGGATGAAGAACAGCAGATCGTCCTTGAGCGGGATCTTGAACCGCGAGAATGCGTAGGCGGCGATAGTGCCCAGGAACACTGACAGAAAGGTCGAACCGAAACCAATAATCACCGAATTCAAGAAGCGCTCACCATAGCGGGACTGACCGGCTATCACCATGTCGCGGTTCCGTACAATCTCTTCATACCAGGTCTCCGGCGGAGGCAACTCTGCCAGCGCTTCGGGGGTCACCCGGGTGCGGGTGGTGAACAGATTCACGTACCCCTCCAGCGTGGGCTCAAACACCACCTTTGGCGGGTAGGCGATGGAGTCTGCCGGGCCCTTGAAGCTGGTGGCAAAAATCCAGACCAGAGGCAAAATGGTGATCAGCGCGTAGGCAATAACCAGCCCACCAGCGACCCACTTTTGTCGATTGGACGGCTCGGTGATGGAGTAATCGCTCATCGCTCTTTCACCTTGTTGAGGGCTTTGACGTAGATGCTGGCGAGGCCAAACACGGTGACAAACAGCACGATGGCGAAGGCCGACGAATATCCTGTGCGCCACTTCTCGAACGCCTCGCGCTTGAGATTGATGGACGCCAGCTCCGTGGTGGAGCCTGGCCCACCGCCTGTAAGCTGCACGACGAGATCGAACATTTTGAAGTTCTCGATGCCGCGGAACAAAACAGCCAGCATAAGGAAAGGCAGCACCATGGGGACCGTAATAGTCCAGAATTGTCGCCAGCGGGACGCTCGGTCGATGGCCGCCGCTTCGTAGATGTAATCAGGGATGGACCTCAGCCCCGCCAGGCATATGAGCATGACGAAGGGCGTCCACATCCACGTATCCACAATCACCAGCGACCATGGCGCAAGGTTGACCGAACCCAACATGTCAAAACTCGACGGCGGGATGCCGGTGAAGAACGAGACAATGTAATTAAAGAAGCCGATTTGCGGCTGGTAAAGAAACGTCCAGAAATTACCGACCACCGCTGGCGACAACATCATGGGCAAAACGATGATGGTGGTCCAAAGGTCGTTGCCTTTGAACTTGCGATTGATGAGCCAGGCCAGCGCGAAGCCAATCAGCACCTGAAAGAAGATCGTCCAGAACAGGAAGTGTGCAGTCGCCTGCATGGAAATCCAGATATCGCTATCCGTCAACACGCGCTCGTAATTGCGCAGACCGATGTATTCGACGTCACGATTTCGGTTCGCTTTATAATTGGTAAAACTGAGATTGATCGTCCAGATAAGGGGGAAGATGTTCACCGCCAGCAGCAGGAAAATCGTTGGCCCGACGAATAGCCACGCAATGGCTCGGTCAGACAAGCCTTTGATCTGGCGCGCCATCCTTGGCGGTGTGTTTTGCGCCACGCGGTCGGCTATCGTATCACTCATCGCTATTGCTCATCGTGGTTCGGTGGCCTCCGTGCGGATCGGCATACACAATATTAAGACACAGGCGTTCGTGTGCCGCGCAAGCGTCTATGCAGCGGCGACAGCCCATTGAATATGTTCGGATGCCCGCGACCAAAGCCGAGAGCAAAGTGTGGAGGCGCAGCCAAAGCCACGCCTCCACTGGGAGGAACTAGAGTTTGCCTTCGTCTTCGAAGACTTCCGTCCAGTCCTCAATCAGCAGGTCGAGCGCTTCTTTCGCTGTGCCCTGGTCGGCCACAACGTAGTCGTGAAGCCGTTTCTGCATTGCAAGAAGAAGCTCAGCATAGGCGGGCTCCTGCCAGAAATCCTGCACGTCCTGCATGGCCATCAGGAAGTCACCCGCGAACGGCTGGCTGTCCTTAAAGCTCGGATCGTTGAGCACAGCATTGTGGGCTGAATAACCACCCAGTGACCACCACTCTGCCTGGATGGCCGGATCGGCGAACCACTTGATGTACTCAAGAGCCTCTTCCTGCTTGTCGGAATAAGCGACCACAGAGATGCCCTGCCCGCCGAGCGTTGAGCCAGCGTTCAGCTGCGGTGGGTTGACGAAGAAGTCGATCTTGTCACCGCCAGTGTCGGCGTCTTGATAAAGACCCGGGAAGAAGGCGAACCAGTTCATGGCCATGGCGACCTGACCGGATTTGAACGCATCCAGCGACGCCGACATGTACGAGTTGGTGTAACCGGGAGGCGTGCAGCAATCGTACATCTCTTTGTAGAGCTCTAGGCCCTGCACAGCTTCCGGCGAGTTCACCGCGCCTTCCATATCATACTCACCCGGTGTGTTCTCATATTTGAACCCGTGGGTGTAAAGCGCGCCAGTGGCACCCATTGTAATGCCTTCTGAGCCGCGCTCGGTGAAGATGGCAGCGCCGTAAACGGTCTTGCCGTCGATCTCACGCTCCTGGAAGAACTTGGCGATTTCCACCAGCTCTTGTTGCGACTTTGGCTCGCCCAGCTCGCGGCCATATTCGTCCATGAACGCCTTTTTCAGGTCCTCACGCTCGAACCAATCCTTACGATAAAACCAGCCATTCGCGTCGCCCATGGCAGGCAGGGCATAGAAGTTGTCCGTACCCTTGGGCCAAGTGGAATAGGCATAGACGGTCGCTGGAGCGAAATCGTCCATGGAGATGCCCTCGGCATCGAAGAAGTCATTGAGCTTGACGTAGTGCCCGTTCTCGGCGCCACCGCCAATCCATTGACTATCGCCAATGAGAAGGTCGCACAGCTTGCCGCCCGAGTTGAGCTCGTTGAGCATGCGATCGGCGAAGTTTGGCCACGGTGTGAACTCAAAATTCACATTGGTGCCGGTCTTTTCGGTGAAATCCTTGGACAATTCCACCAGTGCGTTCGCAGGGTCCCAAGCGGCCCAGCAAAGCGTGATGTCCTCAGCTTGGGCGGCAGATGTAGCGCCAAAGCTTGCTGCAGAAACGGCAACTGATGCCGCGAGAAGCGTTTTGAATGTCATGTGTATTCCTCCCAGAATGTTGGAGCCAACCGCCTCCCAGCGCCCGACCCTTGCTTGAAGCCTAAATGAGGTACGTCCCTCATTTCAAGTGGCTGTGTATAAAAAAGTCCCCTCGCCCGCATTTCACAGCCGAGGGTTAGGCTGATTTTCAGATGTTAAGCGTCACCCAGGCCGCATCGCGGTTCGATGAACGCACGCACGCATCAACAAAGGCAACGCCCTCCAAACCGTCGCGTACGGTGGGTGTTTGCACGCCATCAGGCTTGCCCTCACCTGCTTGCGCCGCACGGATCAAGTCTGCCGCCTCGCTGTAAACATTGGCGAAACCCTCCAGATATCCTTCGGGATGGCCCGGTGGAATGCGCGTGCCCGCACCGGCAGCCGCGCCGGACCCGGCACCCCCACGAGTGATGAGCCGTTTCGGCTCGCCCAGCGGGGTAAACCACAGATGGTTGGGGTGTTCCTGCTCCCATTCCAGCCCGCCCTTTGTGCCATAGACGCGTATGCGCAGGGCGTTTTCATTGCCCGGTGCCACCTGGCTGGACCACAAAACGCCCCGAGCGCCACCGGCAAACCGCAACATCACATGGGCATTGTCATCCAGTTGACGGCCTTCGACAAAACTCTGCATGTCGGCGCTCAAGCTTTCCAACTCCAGCTCGGTGATAAACCGCGCCAGATTGTAGGCATGGGTGCCGATGTCACCTATGGAACCGCCAGCGCCCGACTTTGTCGGGTCTGTGCGCCAACCGGCTTGTTTCTGACCGGTATTTTCCAGCGGCTCAGACAGCCAATCCTGCGGGTACTCCACCTGCACCACGCGGATGTCGCCCAATTGGCCGCCCCGCACCATCTCCTGCGCCTGCCGCACCATCGGGTAGCCAGTATAATTGTGGGTCAGCACAAACTGCGCGCCGGAAGCCTCCGCCGCCTTCACCAGCTTTTTCGCATCGGCCAAGGTGGAGGTGAGCGGCTTGTCGCAAATGACATGGATGCCACGCTTCAAAAATTCCCGCGCTGCAGGATAGTGAACGTGGTTGGGAGTGACGATGGCCACGGCCTCGATGCCGTTTTTCAACCGCGCCTCGCGCTTCGCCATTTCAGTGAAGTCAGAATACACCCGGTCGTCCGCCACACCCAGATCAGCGCCGGAAGCCTTGGACTTTTCCGGCGTAGACGAAAAACAACCTGCCACCAGCTCATAGCGATCATCGATGCGACTGGCGATGCGGTGCACGCCGCCGATAAACGCATCACGGCCGCCGCCCACCATTCCCAGTCTGATACGGCTCATCGGTCCAACCCCAGCATTTTGGCATTGGCGGCATCATCGGCTCCGCCGTCGGCGAAATCATCAAAGGCGCGTTCGGTGACGCGGATAATGTGGTCTTTGACGAATTGAGAACCTTCCCGCGCGCCATCTTCTGGGTGCTTCATGGCGCATTCCCATTCGACTACAGCCCAGCCGTCATAATCATATTGCGCGAGTTTGGAGAAGATGGATTTGAAATCGACCTGACCATCACCAAGGCTACGGAAGCGGCCCGCGCGCTCAACCCACGACTGATAACCACCGTAGACGCCCTGTCGCCCGGTGGGGTTGAGCTCGGCATCCTTGACGTGAAACATCTTGATGCGCTCGTGGTAAATGTCGATATTTTGCAGATAATCGAGGTGCTGCAAGACGTAGTGCGAGGGGTCGTAGAGCATGTTCGCCCGGGCATGGTTGTCCACGCGCTCGAGGAACATTTCGAAGCTGATGCCATCGTGCAAATCCTCGCCGGGATGGATCTCATAGCACACGTCCACGCCGCACTCATCTGCATGGTTGAGAATGGGCAGCCAACGCTTTGCCAATTCGTCAAAGGCGCGCTCCACAAGCCCCTCCGGGCGTTGGGGCCAAGGGTAAACATAGGGCCATGCGAGCGCGCCTGAGAACGTTGCGTGCCCCTTGATGCCCATGTTCGCGGAGGCAGATAGAGCCTTTTTGACCTGATCAACCGCCCATTCCTGTCGCGCTTGGGGGTTGCCGTGGACGGACGGGCTGGCAAAACCATCAAACGCCGTATCATAGGCCGGGTGAACCGCCACAAGCTGGCCCTGCAAATGGGTGGACAGTTCTGTGACCTCTACGCCGTTTGCCCGTGCCTGGCCCTGAAACTCATCGCAATAATCTTTGGAAGAGGCCGCCTTGTCGAGGTCGATGAGCCGGGCGTCCCAGCTTGGCACCTGCACCCCTTCATAGCCACAGTCCGCAGCCCATTTGGTGATGGCATCCCAGGAATTAAAAGGCGCTTCATCGCCTGCAAATTGTGCGAGGAAAAGCCCCGCGCCTCTCATGGTTTTCATGTGTTCCTCCCGAACATTGTAACTGAATTTATCTCTGCGCTGCGCAGATGTGCGCGCCTAGCTAAGGTTCTCCTTCACGATCACCTCAATGCGTATTTTTTCCTGTGCCGGAATGACTTCCAGCATGTTCTGACTGGCTTTCATGATGCGAACTGCGCTGCGGACCACGTGACCCAGATCCTGCTCAATGACGACATAAAAGATATCGTCCAACAGGGCTTGGCGGGATATCGCCGTCACATCGTGGGCGACCACCTTGATGGTGCTGTCACTCTTCCCAAGAACTTTCACCAGCCCCGCATTGCCCGCCCCCACCGAATAGACGCCTTTGACATTTTGATGGGCGGCCAGCGCATGGCCCACCATCCGCTCCACATTGTCGGCATTGTCCCACGCTTCGATGGTAGGCAGAATTTCGTGGTGCGGAAATTGCTCCGCCATGATCTGATCAAAACCCAGGCGACGCTGCACATGGTCTTGCGCAAGCATCGAACCGGAGACCACCAATATCTGCCCGGCCTCCTGCCCCAACACGCTGCCCAAAAGCAGCCCTGCGGTCCGACCAGCCGCCAGATTGTTGATGCCGACAAACTGATCTTTTTCCGAGCTTGGGAGATCAGAGATGATGGCAACAACAGAAATTTCCTGCTGTTTCAGACGCTTGATGGCATCGCGCAATTGCGGCGTTTCCGGCGCCATGATTGCCACGCCAGAGACGCCCCGTTGGCCCAATTCCTCCAGCTGAGAGACCAAGGCATTCGGATCGTTTGGCGGTACGCTTACGAGGGAGACCGATGTGCGGTCAGCGAGCATGCGAACACCCACTTCCTGCACAACGCTGCTCAACTTGCGAAGAAACGATGTGCTTCCGTCCGGCACGACGAACACAAATTCACTGTCTTTCTGGCGCGCCAGACTTGCGGCTGCCATATCGCGCACATAGCCAATATCGTTGATCGCATCGGTGACCCGCTTGATCGTTTTGGCCCGAACGCCCGGTCGTTTGTTGAGGACACGGTCCACGGTGGCGAGGCTGACGCCGGCGTTCTTGGCGATATCGTGCACGGTAGGACGGGACAAACTGAACTCCAGACTTCGGGCTACAGTTATGAGGTACGTAAATCTTTTTATCAATCGTGGTGTGAAAATCTGCCATGTGCCTTGTGCAAAAGCGGCCACACGCCCATGCCGTCAGCTTGCCCCTATGAATTTGGCGCAGTAGCGCATACACAACGCCCCTGTCGCCCATTTTTGCGGCCGGCCAGCGGGTCAAAATTGCCCGCATTTGAATGCACCCAACCGGACATGCCGGTGGAAAGACCAGACACATGCAAGACTTCTCAGGCGTTGCGCACCCCCTCGCGCAGGCCCTCGCCAAACGTGGCTATGCTTCTGCAACACCGGTTCAGATGGCCGTTTTGGACCCAACCTATGCTCTGGCGGATCTGTTGGTCTCGGCCCGCACCGGTTCGGGCAAAACCGTTGCCTTTGGCCTCGCAGCCGCGCCAAACCTTTTGGAAAGCCGGGATCGTCTGGGCAAAGCGGGCGCACCAGTGGCACTCATTATCACCCCCACGCGTGAGTTGGCCTTACAGGTGATGAACGAGTTGCAATGGCTCTATGGCGAGACAGGCGCAAAGCTCGCTTCGTGTGTCGGCGGCATGAATGTACGCACCGAGCGCCAGACCCTACAAAATGGCGTTCACATCGTCGTCGGCACACCCGGTCGCCTGCGCGACCACATCTCCCGCAGGGCGCTCGACATCAGCAATTTGAAAGTTGCAGTGCTGGACGAAGCGGACGAAATGCTTGACCTGGGGTTCCGCGAAGACCTTGAATTTATCCTCGCCGCCGCGCCGGAAGAGCGCCGCACGCTGATGTTCTCCGCAACCGTACCAAAAGGCATTGAGCGGCTCGCACAGAAGTTCCAGCGCGATGCCATTCGCGTCCAGACCGACGCCGAAAAGCAGCCCCATAGCGACATTGAATATCGCGC
>JBCDIB010000018.1:0-16395 GCA_038749385.1 Pseudomonadota bacterium
ACCGCTATTCATCCACTCATAGCTCATAAGCAGCACGGCCTGTGCGATATTGAGGGACGCAAATGCCGGGTTGACCGGGAAAGTCACGATCTCATCGGCCAGCGCGATCTCTTCATTGAGCAGACCGATGCGCTCACGCCCAAACAGAATACCCGCCTTTTGACCTGCATCTGTGCGCGCCCGCATCTGCGCCACGCTGTCGGTCGGGCCGCGTACCGGCACCAGCATGTCACGGGTACGAGCCGTGGTGGCCGCAACAAAATTCAGGTCTGCGATAGCGCCTTCAACGCTGTCGTGGAGTTGTGCGCCTTCGATGACATGGTCCGCCCGGCTGGCGGCAGCTTTGGCGCGCTCATTGGGCCAGCCATCGCGCGGACTGACCAGACGCAGGTCCGAGAGGCCAAAATTCGCCATGGCCCGGGCGACCATGCCGATATTTTCCCCCAATTGCGGCTCCACCAGCACAATGGTCGGGCCACCGGTAACAAGGGTTCGCGTGCCATTGGTTCCGGCCAAAATCATTCCTCACTTACACCGATAGTCGGGGGCCAGATGACCCCTCATCCATGCCCGTTCAATTGCAGACCTGCGACAGCTTTGCTAGAGAGCGCGCAACGCTAAAAGCGGCGCATCCGCGCCAAAAACATCTGAAAAGGTTCGCGCTTCATGGCCAAGATCAAGGTTGCAAATCCCGTTGTTGAGTTGGACGGGGACGAAATGACCCGCATCATCTGGCAATTCATCAAAGAGAAGCTGATCCATCCCTACCTCGACATCGATCTGAAATATTATGACCTAAGCGTCCAGAAGCGCGACGAAACCGATGATCAGATCACAATCGACGCCGCAAACGCCATCAAAGAGCACGGCGTTGGCGTGAAATGCGCAACAATCACGCCTGATGAAGGCCGCGTTGAAGAATTTGGTCTCAAAAAGATGTGGCGCTCGCCCAACGGCACAATCCGAAACATTTTGGGCGGCGTGATCTTCCGCGAACCGATCATCTGCAAAAACGTGCCGCGCCTTGTGCCCGGCTGGACCCAGCCCGTCATCGTTGGTCGCCATGCCTTTGGCGACCAGTACCGCGCCACGGACTTCCGATTTCCCGGCCCGGGCAAAGTGACCATGAAATTTGTGGGCGAAGACGGCACTGAGCAAGATTACGACATCTTCGACGCGCCCTCCGCTGGCATCGCCATGGGCATGTACAACCTCGATGACTCCATCACTGACTTTGCCCGCGCATCCTTGAATTACGGCCTGCAGCGTGGTGTCCCGGTTTACCTTTCCACCAAAAATACGATCATGAAAGTCTATGACGGGCGCTTCAAAGACATTTTTGAAGAGGTCTTCCAATCCGAGTTCAAAGAGAAGTTTGACGAAGCCAAGATCTGGTACGAGCACCGTCTCATCGATGACATGGTGGCCTCGAACCTAAAATGGTCCGGCGGTTACGTGTGGGCCTGCAAAAACTATGATGGCGACGTGCAGTCCGACACCGTGGCCCAAGGCTTTGGTTCACTGGGACTGATGACATCGGTGCTGATGACACCGGATGGCCAAACCGTCGAATCCGAGGCTGCCCACGGCACCGTGACCCGCCACTATCGCCAGCACCAGAAGGGCGAAGAGACCTCCACAAACTCCATGGCATCGATCTTCGCCTGGACCCGGGGTCTCGCCCACCGTGCCAAGCTGGACGACAATGACGAATTGGCCAAGTTTGCCCAAACGCTGGAAGATGTATGCATCGCGACCGTGGAAAGCGGGCACATGACGAAGGATCTAGCGCTGCTCATCGGCCCGGATCAGGAATGGCTATCCACCACCGGTTTCCTCGATAAAATTGACGAGAACCTGCAAAAAGCGATGGCGTAGCGCCTTCGGCATCAAATGTATCAAATTATCGAAACGGCGGGCTTCAAGCCCGCCGTTTTGCGTTTCAGCATCTGCACGCCGCTTACAAACCCAGCACGGTCTTTACGGACCCAGCCTCGCTGAACGACCAGTCCTGGGCGCTGTTCTCCACGAGAAATATGATCGAATTCGCCGGGTCGAAATCAATACTCCGAAGCCGTTTGCGAACATCGGTAAAGAGATGCTCCTTCTGGTCATCAGTGCGCCCGCCGAGCAGCACAATTTCCATGACAATGGTGTTCTGTGGATCGCGAGCGCCCAGAAAGGTCGGGTGAAAAATTATGTCCTCAGACCTGTATCTAACGATCAAAGAGAAGAAATCGTCTGCATTGACCCCCCACGTTTCGACCAGACTCTCGTGCAATTGCTCATTGATGGAGGGGCAAGTTTGCCGGCATATGCTCAGGCACGTGGATCTTGTTGAATGGCACCACGGCCTCCTTAGAAAGTTGCGGCTCGGCTATAGTTGGTGGGTGAACTTTCCTTCATCATCGCGTGGCACTAGCGTTCCATGATGAAGCTATCTCAATTCGACGCCATTTGTGGCGGCCTGCCCCAATCCGAAATGGTCATCCAATGGATGGGCTCCCATGTGTGGAAGGTCGGCGGAAAAGTGTTCGCCATCGGCACGCCTACAATCGAAGCGCCGGACGCTCTATGCCCCTTCACAATAAAGACGGATGAAAGCGCGTTTGGCTTTCTGCGTGAAGAGGCGGGCGTTGGCATCGCTCCGCATCTGCCGAGGGGCAATTGGCTGCGGTTTGGCGAGAAATGCACGATCGAAACCGACGATCTGGGCGGTTATATCGAGCGTAGCCATGCCCTGATCGTGTCCAGCCTGTCCAAAACCAAACGCGCGGAACTTGGCCTGCCTGCCAACTAGGCCGAAAACCAGAAAGCGTAGCCACCCAGCAAGACGACCGGTACGAAGAGCCAGCCCTGGGGCAGGACGCGGAAACTGGTTTTCAACGCAGGCACTGACATCAGACCGGCAATGGCGAGACCCGCAGCGACCAGAGTGGCGGAGAGCCCAATACCGGGATCACCTGTCAAAACCGCCAATGCGAACAGAAGTGCGAGAATAAACAATGTGGCTGTCACCATGTGCCAGCACATCCACATGGTATGCCGCGCCTCCGGTTCAAGAGCCACGTCTTCGCGCAAAGGTTTTGCGCAGTCCCGGCCGCCGACGAACAAATGCACAACCGCCCACGCCAGAGACAAAAGCGCCGCTGTGGAGTTAAGAAGCGTGGGCGACATATCGACCTCTGACTAGCCGGCAAGGGCAGCGCGAATTGCGGCGATGGCATCATCCGCCTTGTCGGGTTCAGAGCCGCCTGCCTGTGCCATATCCGGGCGACCGCCGCCGCCCTTACCACCCAAGGCTTCTGAGGCTAGGCGCACCAGATCAACAGCGCTAATCTGGCCAACCAGATCATCGGTAACGCCAACGACCACACCGGCCTTGGCACCATCTTTTCCGACAAACGCGACGACACCCGAACCGATGGACGTTTTACCGTCATCGGCCAGCGCTTTCAGCTCGCGGCCCGAAATGCCATCCACCACACGGCCTATAAAGGCCACGCCGTTGACGGTTTCTTTTTCTGCGGCCCCGGATGCACCACCGCCCATGGCCAGCTGGCGTTTGGCATCGGCTAGCTGGGCTTCAAGCGCACGCTTTTCGGCAATCAATTGCGTCACACGATTGGCGACGTCAGCGGGAGTGGACTTGAGCGCCTCGGCAGTTTCCAACAGGCGGCCTTCCTGCTCGCGAAAATATGCGCGGGCAGCATCGCCGGTGAGCGCCTCAACCCTGCGCACACCAGACCCTACAGCGCTCTCGGCCACGACTGCGACCAAACCAATTTCACCCGTGTTGGCCACGTGGGTGCCACCGCAGAGCTCAATCGAAAAAATACCATTTTCATTGGCGGAAGAGCGCGCCATGGAGACCACACGCACTTCGTCTCCGTATTTCTCGCCGAACAATGCCCGGGCGCCCATTTTCTTGGCATCGTCAATCGCCATCACGCGGGTGGAGACAGCTGCCGATTGCAACACAGCTTCATTAGTGATGGCTTCGATGCGATCCAGCTCGTCCATTGCAACGGGATGCTGGTGCGAGAAGTCAAAGCGAAGGCGTTCGGAACTCACGAGCGAGCCCTTTTGGGCAACGTGATCACCCAGCACTTGCCGCAGGCCTTCGTGCAGCAAATGGGTGGCAGAATGGTTGCGGCTGGTCGCGCGGCGGGCCAGCACATCGACATCAAGCTCGGCGGGTGTGCCTACACTAATGTTGCCAGCGGTGACGGTTCCGACATGCACAAACAGGCCCCCGGCGCGCTTTTGGGTGGTGGCGATCTCCACCACACCGCCGCCTTCGAAGCGAATGAGGCCCTTATCACCCACCTGCCCGCCAGACTCACCGTAAAACGCAGTCTGATTAAAAACCAATTCCACCGCGTCTCCGCTTTTTGCCGAGGTCTGAAGGTCGCCACCAACCGCCATCGCCTGCAGAACGCCCTGCGCTTTCACGCTGTCATAGCCGAGAAACTCCGTCGGTCCGTGCTCGTCGCGCACGGGGAACCATATCGCCTCGTTGGCCGTGTCGCCGGAGCCCGACCAGGCGGCACGCGCATCTTGTTTCTGCTTTTCCATGGCGGCGTTAAAACCATCCAACTCCACATAAATCTCGCGGCCGCGCAAAGCGTCTTGGGTCAGATCAAGCGGAAAGCCGTAGGTGTCGTAGAGTTTGAACGCCACTTCGCCCGGCAATTGGTCGCCTGCACCCAAATCAGCGCTGGCATCATTCAGAAGAGACAGGCCGCGATCAAGGGTGCGGCGGAAGCGGACCTCTTCGATTTCCAGCGTCTCGCAAATAGTGCTTTCAGCTGCGCGCAATTGGGGGAAGGCATCGCCCATCTCGCCAACCAGGGCCGGCACAAGCTTATGCATCAAAGGGTCTTTCGCGCCCAAAAGGCTGCCATGGCGCATGCCGCGACGCATGATGCGGCGCAGCACATAGCCGCGACCTTCATTGGAGGGCAGAACACCATCTGCAATGAGGAAAGAGGCGGCGCGCAAATGGTCTGCAATAACACGATGGCTGGGAAGCGCATCCCCCTGCGCCTGCACGCCGGTTGCCTCCTCCGACGCGCGGATGAGTTGCTGAAACAGGTCAATCTCGTAATTGTTGTGTTTGCCTTGCAGGACGGCGGCGATGCGTTCGAGCCCCATACCGGTGTCGATGGAAGGTTTGGGCAGGTTTTCGCGCTGGTCTTTCGTGATCTGCTCATATTGCATGAACACGAGGTTCCAGATCTCGATGAAACGGTCGCCATCCTCATCTGGAGAACCCGGAGGGCCGCCGGCAATGCCCTCGCCATGGTCGAAGAAAATCTCGGAGCATGGGCCGCAGGGACCGGTGTCGCCCATGGCCCAGAAATTATCGGACGTGCCGATGCGAATAATTCGGTCATCGGTGAAACCGGCAATCTTCTTCCACAGATCATGGGCCTCATCATCATCGGCGTACACGGTGACCAGCAGCTTATCCTTGGGCAGGCCATATTCTTCCGTGATGAGCGTCCAAGCGTGCAGGATCGCCTGCTCCTTGAAATAGTCGCCAAAAGAGAAATTGCCGAGCATTTCGAAGAACGTGTGGTGGCGGGCGGTATATCCAACATTGTCGAGATCATTGTGCTTGCCGCCGGCGCGAACGCATTTTTGAGATGTTACGGCACGGGGCGGATCCCGGTGCTCAAGGCCCGTGAAAACGTTCTTGAACTGCACCATGCCGGCATTGGTGAACAACAAAGTGGGATCGTTCTGTGGCACCAAAGAAGAAGAGGCCACGCGCGCATGGCCAGCCTTTTCAAAGTACGACAGGAAGGTTTCGCGGATGGCATTCACGCCACTCGAACTCTGGCCACTCATAATTGTCTCTTACATAGCTGAAAACAAATTTGCCGCGTTCTAGCCACTGCGCATAGCAGTGTCCATGAAGGCGGCCGCATCAGGTGCCATTGCACAAACAAAAGGGCGCACAAACAAAAGGGCGCACAAACAAAAGGGCGCACAAACAAAAAGGCCGCAGCAAATGCCACGGCCCTTTTGATAATTTGTTTTGAACAGCGATCAGCCGTTCACGATTGAATCTGCATCATCATCGAGATTGCCATCCTGGTCACCGGGGCCGCCATCTTCGAGAAGCTTCTCACCCAGAAGGCCCGCATTCTGCCGGATCAAGCGGTCAATCTCTGCGAAAATCTCAGGATTGTCCCGCAAGAACTGTTTGGAGTTCTCCCGGCCCTGCCCCAGACGCTGGGAGTTGTAAGAGAACCAAGCGCCGGACTTTTCGACGATACCGGCCTTCACGCCCAGATCGATCAACTCACCCGTCTTCGACACGCCTTCGCCATACATGATGTCGAATTCGATCTGCTTGAAAGGCGGTGCAAGCTTGTTCTTGACGACCTTGATGCGGGTCTGGTTGCCCACAACCTCGTCGCGGTCCTTGATGGCACCGATGCGGCGAATATCGAGGCGTACAGATGCGTAGAATTTCAGCGCATTGCCACCAGTCGTTGTTTCAGGCGATCCGAACATCACACCGATCTTCATACGGATCTGGTTGATGAATATGACCATCGTGTTCGACTTGGAAATCGAAGCCGTAAGTTTGCGCAGGGCCTGACTCATTAGGCGGGCCTGAGCGCCGGGCAAGCTGTCGCCCATCTCACCTTCAATCTCGGCGCGTGGTGTAAGAGCCGCAACCGAATCCACCACCAACACGTCTACCGCGCCCGAGCGCACCAGGGTGTCGGCAATCTCCAGCGCCTGCTCACCCGTGTCAGGCTGCGAAATCAAAAGGTTTTCCAGATCAACGCCCAACTTGCGGGCGTAAACCGGATCCAATGCGTGTTCAGCATCGACGAAAGCGCATGTCCCGCCAATCTTTTGAGCCTCGGCCAACGTGTGCAGCGCCATTGTCGTCTTGCCAGATGATTCAGGACCGTAAATCTCGATGATCCGGCCCTTTGGCAGACCGCCAACGCCCAATGCGATATCGAGGCCGAGGCAACCGGTCGGGATGGTCTCGATCTCAACAATATTCTCGTTTGATCCGAGTTTCATGATCGAGCCCTTGCCAAAGGCACGCTCGATCTGGCTCAACGCTGCGTCCAGCGCTTTTGTCTTGTCCACGCCCTTATCCTCAACCAGTCTCAGGGAATTGCTCGCCATATCTCTGTCCTTTGTTTCACGCGCGTATCATGTCTGCAATGGTCATCTTCGTACCATTTTTGTTCTCATTATTCAAATTTTCAAGATACTGATTTTATTAAGTAAATTACTTTTGTTCATATCATGTTCCAAAACAACGATGTTCGATCGCATACCAAGGCGGGCAATATCTGGTCGCGGGCCGCCGAATCTGTGGTAGCGCGGCCATGTTGCGCGGTCGCCCCTGTAGTGGCATCAGATTGACCGACTATAAAAGGATGATCAGATGGTGAGGGTCCATGTCCGAACACGAGCAAGCTTCTCTCGTCGCTCAGATCGCAGCGCAAGTTGACGCCGACAATCGAAACTTCATGCATTCCACCGTTGTGCCGCATCTTTCCGAGGTGGCTGCGCAAAATTCTCAGGGTGGAGGCGACCAGGTTGAGCAGCTTTTGTTGCTGCAAGCCAAAAGCGCCATCGCAGCCCAGCAGCAAATCACTCCATCCAAACTCTCCGACATGGAGTTTCGGGTGTTCTCGCAATTCGGCGAGGATGGCATCCTTCAATATCTGATCCGCCAGACCAAGATTGAAGCGGCTGAGGAAGTGTTCGTGGAATTTGGTGTTGAAGACTACACGGAAGCAAACACACGGTTTCTGCTGCTCAATGACCACTGGCGTGGACTGGTGATGGATGGCGATGCGGCCAATATGGAAGCCGTGCGGGCCAGCGACCTTTATTGGCGCTCAGACATTACTGCCAATCATGCCTGGATCGACCGCGACAACATAAATGACCTGATATCGGATGCCGGGTTCGGCGGGCGCATCGGAATTTTGAGCATTGATATCGACGGCAATGATTATTGGGTTTGGGAAACATTGGAGGTGGTGGATCCGGTCATTGTCATATGTGAATGGAACGGTGTGTACGGCCCCAGCCACGCCGTGTCGGTGCCATACGACCCAAGCTTCAGCCGCAGCGACGCTCATTTCTCAAACCTGTACTGGGGCGCGTCCATGGAAGCTTTTCGTCATCTGGCAGACAAAAAAGGCTATGCGCTGGTGGGCTCGAACGGTGTTGGCAACAACATCTTTTTCGTCAAACGCGAGCGGCTGGGAAATGTGCCGGAACTGACCTCAGAGCAGGCATTTCGCGAACCCCGTTTCCGGGATTCGCGCGATGAAGATGGAAATCTCAATTTTCTCAGCGGTGATAAGCGGCGCCAGTGCATTGCTGATCTGCCGTTGATCGATGTGAAATCTGGCAAGGAAACCAGCCTTACCGTTCTAGATGAGACCCGCGCAAAATGAGGGTCATGATCCAGCGCCCCATCATGGCTTTATGAACGCACTTGTCCTATGGCCTATCGGGTGCCCTTAGCGCACAATCCATTACCCGGCGACCATCACCAGAGAAACAAAGTAAGCCCGGTAATCATGCTGCTCCAGGCGTACCGATTGGTCAAATATTGCTAATTGGCGCGTGGAGCGTCCAACGCTTCTTTTACGGCGGTGGCCAATTGCTTGAGCGTGTAGGGCTTGGCGAGGAATTTGAACTCCACGCCCTCCGGCAGGTTTCGCTCGAACGCATCTTCCGCATAACCAGACGCGAAGATGATTGGCACATCACCATAGGTTTCGCGTAGCTCGGCATACATGGCTGGGCCATCCATCTCGGGCATCATGACGTCGGACACGATAAGGTCCACCTTGCCTTCCAGCTCTTCCATCATCTCTACGCCCTCAAGGCCCGTGACAGCCGTGTGGACCGTGTGGCCGCGGGATTGGAGCGCACGCTCGGCGAAAGCACGCACAGCGTCTTCATCTTCCACCACAAGAATTGACGCGTTTCCGGTGAGATCTTTTTCCGGAGCGGCAACGGCCGGTGCTTCGGCCTCTGCGATCTCTTCGGCAGTGGGAATGTGGCGCGGGAAAAAGATGTCGAACCTTGTGCCCTCACCTTCTCGGCTGTCGCAATAGATGAAGCCACCGGACTGCTTTACAATACCATAAACGGTGGACAGGCCGAGTCCGGTGCCCTTGCCCACTTCTTTGGTGGAGAAGAATGGTTCGAAGATTTTTTCCAGCACTTCGGGGGGCATGCCGGTGCCAGAATCGGTGACGGAAAGCATCACATAATCGGCGGGGGCGAGTTCGCGGTGGCCCAGAGCCTCAGCTTCGCCCTCGGCCAGATTGCGGGTCGCGATGGTCAGCTTGCCGCCATCGGGCATGGCGTCCCGAGCGTTGACGGTAAGGTTGACCACCACTTGCTCAAATTGACCGGCATCCGCCTTGATGGGCCACAATTCGCGGGCGTGGGAAATTTCAAGGCTTGCCTTTTCACCCAATAGGCGGCGCATCAGCATGGACACTTCTTCCAACTGGTCCGGCACGCTCAGCACTTCCGGCTGCAATGTCTGGCGGCGAGAGAAGGCCAGCAATTGACGTACAAGGCCTGCCGCACGGTTGGCGTTCTGCTTGATGGCCATGATGTCGGTGAATGATGGGTCGGACGCCCGGTGACGCGTGAGCAACAGATCCGAAAAGCCGATAATGCCGGTGAGCACATTATTGAAATCGTGGGCGATGCCGCCGGCCAATTGGCCCACAGCCTGCATACGTTGTCCCTTGGCAAACTGCTCTTCCAGCGCACGCTGCTCGGTCATTTCCACCACATAGATGATTGCCAGCTCGTTCAGATTGCCCTCTGCGTCCGCCTCTGCGGCGCCTACGCCGCTGACATAGACCCGCAGGTAGCATTCGGTGTCTGTGACAAGGCTGGCATCGACCGGGTCAATGTCTGAATAACCCTCAAGTGCCCGCTGCAGAGCAGCTTCGAACGATGGCCGTGACGCCTCTGTGAGCGCGGCGGCAAGATTATCACCCGGTGTGACGCCATCATTGTCGCCGCGGTTGAAAAGTTTGAGGAACGCAGCATTGGAGCGTTGAACCGCCCCCTCCCCGTCAAGCGATGCGATGGCAATAGGCGTTGAGTTGAAAAAGCGGTTGAAGCGAATTTCCGCCGCGCGGGACGACCCCGCATCAAGCCCTTCAATCTCCTCAGACCGGTTGAGCACGATGGTGCGGGTGGCGCCCGGTGCACCATCGCTGGCCACCGGCACCATGTGGAAAAGACGCACGGGAAGCGCCATGCCATCGGCCCGGGCAAGCTCCAGATCAATGGTGGCGGTGCGCGTCTCACCGGGCTTTGGCCGCACCGTTGACAGCAGTGCTTCCCCGTCGCCGATCATCAGATCGCGCAAGTTCAATTGGCCCGGCGCAAAGCGCGTCAGATCTAGTTGTAGCCAGTCGGCCAGCGTTGCGTTCACATAGACAATGGAGCCGTCGGCATTGGCGGAAAAGAAGCCAGCGGGGGCATGATCGAGGTAATCGATGGCATATTGCAGGTTCTGAAACAGACGCTCCTGATGGTTGCGGTCTTCGGTAATGTCCTGCACCTGCCAGGCGGACAGACGATTGCTGCGCCCTTCCAAGGCAAAAGGCCTGGCACGCAAACGATACCAGCGCGCGCTGCCATTCGGGGTGCCGGTGCGCTCTTGGGCGATATGGGCGAGAGGCGTGGAAACACGCACTTCGCCTTGCATGGTCTTTCCGGTCCGCACCGCATTGGCCAGCCGATAAACAACTTCCGCCGCCTCCGGGTCACGGGAAAAAATGCGCTCGACGGTGCGAATGTCCTTGGCTTGTTCGGCGCCTATCATGCGGCCGTATGCGCTGTTGGCGTAGACGATGCGGCTGTCGGTATCGGTGACCACAACACCCTCATCGACACCGTCTATGAACGCTTTGGCAAAATCATTGGTGGCGGAGCGATCCACAGGGCCAATAAACCCAATTGCGCCGGCAAGAAGAAACATGACACCGAGCATGGCCAATATGCCCAGAAGCCCCAGCAGCAGCACGTTGCGGCCGCCGTCAGAATAAAGCGTCAGATACCCAATCACCGCCACGAGAACGAAGGCCAGCAAGGCGAAGCGTGGAATTTTGAGGCCGCCACTTGGCCGGTCGATCACGGGGCGCGGATAAGGCACGGCTGCGTTGAGGTCAGGGCTTTTGCTGGACGCATTGCCTTTATTGTCAGCGTTCGTGCTCATGGGTTCAGACCGTTCCTAGCGCCCAACCAGCCTGCAATGGCCCGGGACCTTTGCCAGGGTTGAATCACAATCGTTCAATGCAAGCCACCCTTGCGGATGTATGGCCATGGGTTTTCGACATGCAATCAGCCAATTGCGCGGATTCCACCACACTGTGCAGCCGATTGGCCCATCTGTTTGGCCCCGTTAATCAGACTGCCAGCCGGGCTTTTGTTTGAGGCGGAACACGAAGCCTATGACTTCGGCCACCGCCTTGAAGTGCTCTTCGGGCACTTCGTCATCCACCTCGGTGGTGGCGTAGAGTGCGCGGGCCAGCGGCGGGTTTTCGACAATGGGCACATCGCTGTCCTTCGCGATCTCACGGATACGCAGAGCGGTGTCGTCCACACCCTTGGCCAAGCATATTGGCGCGCCCATGCCCCGCTCATATTTCAAAGCTACGGAGAAGTGGGTCGGGTTGGTGACGATCACCGACGCCTCAGGCACCGCCGCCATCATGCGCTTGCGGCCACGTTCCATCCGCAGCTGGCGGATCTTGGCTTTGACAGCTGGATCACCTTCCGCCTGATTGTATTCGTCCTTGACCTCCTGGACGGTCATTTTCTGTTTCTCGAACCATTTGTGCTTTTGCCACATGAAATCCGCTCCGGCGATGGCGGCAACGACCGCCAGCACCGCAAGCATGATCTTGATCGACAGAGTTTGGACTTCAGGCAAAACGTCCGCCACATCGACGGTGATCAGAGCGTCCAGCCGGTCCAGCTCTGGCCAGCACACAGCGGTGATAAGAGCCGATATGATGATCAGCTTGACGATGCCCTTGGCGAAGTTGACCAGGCTCTCGGCAGAGAAAAGCCTCTTCAAGCCCGCCAACGGCGAAATCTTGCTCAGCTTTGGCTTAATGGGTTCGATGGACAGCACCATTTTGTGCTGAACCATATTGCCCGCCACAGCGGCGATCATGAGAATGATGAACGGTATGGCGATTGCCAACAAAACGGCCTGGGCCAAACCTTCCCAAAATGTCCCGAACACATCGCCGCTAAGGTCGAAGGCATGGGGCCGTTCCAGCAGCACTGCCATGTCGCGCATCACATTTGACGACATACCCCCCGCCGCCACGGCGATGAAGATTGTTGCCGCCGCCAGCACAAAGAATGTGGTTACCTCCTGGCTTTTGGCGACATCGCCTTTCTCATGGGCGTCTTCGAGCTTTTTGGCGGTTGGTTCTTCGGTCTGCTGGGACTTGTCTTTCTCTTCTGCCATACGCTAGCCCCCCACAAACAAGCCCAGCACTTCGCGCACGTGCATGAGGTACCAGGCCATCATCGTGCCAAGAATAATGGCCATGATGATAAGGCCGATTGCGATGGTGGCCGGCATGGCGACGAAGAAAATCTGCACCTGCGGCATGAGCCGCGACAGAACGCCGATACCAAGATAAAAGATCAGACCGAATGCGAGGAACGGCGCGGACATTTGGGTCGCGACCGCAAAGGACTGGCTGACGATGCGCACCGCCAGCATGGACGCATCGCCTGCCACCGGCGTCACCCCCGGACCAAAAAGATCGTAACTCGTGAACATGGCACCGATGGCAAGATGGTGCAGGTCAGTGGCGAAAATCATCACAGCAGCCAGCGTCGAAAGGAATGAGCCCACCACAACACCCTGGACGCCCTGTGTCGGGTCGAAGGTCTGCGAATATGCCAAGCCGATCTGGTTTGCGATGATGGTGCCGGCAATCTGGGTCGTCGAAATAACGAACGCTGCGGCAAGACCGATCACCAAACCGATTAGGAGCTCGCGCCCCAGCAAAGCCAAAACCTGTATCAAATCGGTGGAGATGGTTCCAAAGCGTGGCTGGAGCAAGGGATACAGCACCAGCGTCACCATCAACGCCAGAGACAGCTTCAAGCGGGCATTGATCGCTGCATTTGAAAAACCCGGCATGACCATGAAGAGCGTGCCGATGCGCGCGAAAATGAGAAGAAAAATTATCGTGACTTCCGGAAGAACGGCTATGGTCATACCGATCAGCCGCCGGCAATACGTTGGAAGATCGTTTCCATGTAGGTGGCCATGGCCGTGCCCATAAATGGCAGCGTGACGAGAAGCGCAATAAAGATAGCCATGATCTTTGGCACGAAAACCAGCGTCATTTCCTGGATTTGGGTCAACGCTTGCACCAGGGCTATGGCCACACCAACCACAAGACCAACGATCATGACCGGCGCAGACACGCGGATTAAAAGCCAGATGCTTTCTTGCGCCAGATCAATGGTTTCGGGGCCGGTCATGCCGTCCTCCTGATGGCCAAATTCAAAACGGAGAATGATAGAGGTCGTCTTCGACCTTACGAATCAAACGCCGTACCACCATCAGATTGGCATGCGCATGATCTCTTCGTAAGCCGAAATTACCTTGTCGCGCACCGACACCATGGTCTCCAGCGCAACTTCGGTTTCAGCAATGGCAGTCACCACATCCACCAGATTGCCCTCTCCGGCTACGATGGCTTGCGTCTGCGCCTGGGTCTCAACGCCTTGCGCTTCCACGCTTTTGATGGCGCCAGATACCAAATCAGCGAAACTGTTCTGCGACCCGATGGTGTCGATGCCCGAGGCGCCGACGGACCCCGCGCCGCTTTCCAGAGGCGACTTTATGCCGCCCGCGGCGCCGGTGGGCGAGCCATATGCCTGAAGAGCGGCCAGCCCTGTTGCACGAATGCCTTCCATGGATCAGCTCCTGTTTGTTGGCGGTCTAGCTGCGTAGAATGTCGAGTGTTCGTGCCATCATGGCTCGTGTGGACGTGACCACGTTCAAATTGGCCTCATAGGACCGCTGGGCCTCACGCATGTCGGCCACTTCGATGAGCGTGTTGACGTTGGGCTGCTTTACATAACCCTGTTCGTCAGCCGCCGGGTGACCCGGCTCGTACTTGGTGGGGAACGGGGTCTTGTCCAATTCCATCCGGCCCAGTGACACGACATTGGCTTTCAGCTCACGATCAAAATGCGCTTTGAAGGTGGCGACGTGGCGGCGGTATGGATCGCCACCGGGTGTGCGCGCCGTTGAGTCCGCGTTGGCAATATTTTCAGCGATCACCCGCATGCGGCCAGACTGCGCCTGCAGGCCGGACGCTGCCACCGAAATTGATTTCATGAAATCCATGTTGGTTTTCCTTAAACGGGCTAACCGCGCAAATTAGCGGCGAACTGCCATTTTCAGCAGGCCGATATTGCGTTGATAAACGGTGGTAGCGATCTGATAATCGAGTTGGTTCTGCGTCACCTTGAGCATTTCCTGCTCGGCGGTGACGGAGTTTTTGTAGGGCGTAGTTTCATAACCAGTCACTTTGGTCGAGCGTGGACCGTCACTGAAACTGCCAACCATTTGCATGTGCCCCGCGCTTGTTTGCACCGGTCGCATACGCAGCTGCGCGTCCAGTTTTTCGCGCGCCTCGTAGGGCCGGAAGTCTTTGCCGCGATAGCCCGGCGTGTCGACATTGGCGACGTTCTGCGCGAGCACATTCTGGCGCGAATGATGCCACTGCATGCGGCCCTTGATCTGGCCGATCACTCCCAAGCCGCCAATGTCCATACCATCTGCCCTTTGCTGAACGCGGTGCCGAAAGAGGAGTCGCGCTGGGCAGATTTTGCCGGGATCATGGTTAATGAAGCGTTTACCGCGCCTTGCCGGAACCATGCGCCGCAGATAACCTGTGATGACTGGCGGTCCGCCCGCCCCAAAAGTAGTGCGTATGGAGCGTGACAGATGACCGAATTTTTCGTTGGTATTTTCGGTGAGGACTTTGCGCCCATAGCCACCACAATATTTGCGCTTCTCGTGGCGCTGCTGCTGATCCTGTTCGTTTATTTCCTGGCCCGCCAGGTGCTTGGCCCGCAGGTGCGCGGCGGCAATCGCGGCCGTGCCCAGCGCCTTCAGGTGATGGATGCCAGCCCTGTGGACGGCAAACGCCGCATCGTGCTCGTGCGCCGCGACGATGTTGAGCATCTGGTGATGATTGGAGGTCCCAATGATCTGGTGATTGAACCACGCATTCAACGGGGTCAGCCGACAGCCAGACCGCGCCCTACCCCATCGCCTGAGCAGATTGCGGCCCTGCGCGCGGCGCAACAACAACAGGCCGCGCAGCCAACACCAGCCGCGCCTCCCGCAACCGGCCGCTTGGCCGCCGGTGTCGCAGCGGGCGCTGCGGGCGTGGCTGCGGTGGGGGCAGCCGGCGCAGCGCTTGCTGCACGCCCACCCGCCGCGGAAGCTAATCCGCAACCTGTAGCGGAGCCAATGGCTCAGCCAGATACCACCATTGCGGCAAAGGCCGAAGCGCCATCACCTGCAGCAATAGAGGCTCGCCGCCGGGCGGAGGCCCGGGCAGAAGCTGCCTCCCGCGTCGCCAAAGAACAGGCCGAGGCGGAACGGCGAGAGGCCGAAGAAGCGGAAAAAGCCGAGCAGGAACGCGCCAAACTCGCCGAAGCTGAGTCCCGTGGCGAACTGGGCTTTGGCCGTGGCGCGCTGACCGCAACCGCAGCAGCAGGCGCCGCTGGAGTTGCCGCCACCGGCCTGCTTGCCGATACGCCAGAGGCGAAGGCTGAGGTGGTTGATGCAGAACCGGCTCCAACACCGCCCGAAATGCCGGAGCCCGTAAAGCCGGAATTGCTGCCCGAGCCCGTGCCGGACATGGATGAGATG
This sequence comes from Pseudomonadota bacterium, assembly GCA_038749385.1. Lineage (GTDB taxonomy): Bacteria > Pseudomonadota > Alphaproteobacteria > Rhizobiales > Rhizobiaceae > JBCBXA01. The sequence goes on from JBCDIB010000018.1 coordinate 15,974, forward strand.
CCAGCCCCTGAAAGCCCCGTCACTGCATTGGACACCCTCGAGCCAGCGTCACAAGAGCCTCCTGCCGCAGCTGAAATAGACATGGGCGACCTTGAAAGCTCCCTGACTGCAGATCTTGATCTCAGCGCCGAGCTGGAAGGTGAACTGGCCGATGGGCTAGCTGATGAATTGGCCGGCGAATTGAGCGATGATACGGCAGCAGACCCAACTACCGCCGAACGTGTTGGCCACAATTCCGTGCCAATGTTCAAAGATCCCGACATTGACGTCGTTGAAATGTCGGAGATCCCGGACGATTTGGCACCGGCAGAAGACACGACCGACGACACGCCCGAAGAGCCGGACGAAGTTCGATCTTCTTTGGAAGACGAGATGGACCGTCTGCTTGGCGAGTTGTCAGGCGACGGGAAGTCGTGACACTG
>JBCDIB010000019.1:0-16355 GCA_038749385.1 Pseudomonadota bacterium
CGGCTCCGGTAAATTTCTGTGTTTGGGCGTCCATCATTTGGATTGGCGAGTTCGGTTGCGGGGTCCGCTACATCCTGGGGAAAGCAACCCGGCGGCGGCGGATGTTCGTTCCGGCGGAGTTGCGCACAATGTCTGGCAAGGCCTTTGTGAACTCGGATGTGAAGCCGATCTCCTATCGCTGCCCGCCCTGGACACGCGCATGTATATGGCCATTGAACATGAGGATGGCCGTTTGGCCCACGGCATTGCATGTCTCGACGCTTATGATGCGCTGGACGCCGCCTTTTTGGCCCAGCATTCAACCCGCTTGAAGGAGGCTGCACTGGTGGTTGTGGATGGAAACTGCGCAGCCGATCTGTTTGCCGATTTGCCTGCGCATCCATGTCTGGCCTTCGTGGCCGTTTCCCCGGCAAAGATGGGTCGCATGGCGGGGTCCCTCGCCCGCGCAAAATGGCTGTTTTGCAACCGCGCTGAATACGCTCAGCTTTTGGCCTTGGATGCGGCTGTGCCCGATGGTTTAAACATCGTGGAAACCCGCGGCTCAGCGGGATTGGCGCTCCATGCCGGTGGCGAAACAATATCATTTGATGCGCCGACAATTGATGAATTATCGCTGGACGAAACCGGGCTTGGGGATGCAATGGCAGCCTGTATCTTGGCCCGCATTCCTGGCCATACCGTCACGGATGCGGTCACCCTTGGGTTGGGCCAATTTCCAATTCTTGTTTCCAAACTTCAAAACAATGCTGGACCGGCCCTATGAAAACACATCCGCTTTTGACCATTAGCGAAGAAGTGTCAGACGCACTTGCGCAGGGGCGTGGCGTTGTGGCGCTGGAGTCCACGATTCTCGCACATGGCCTGCCATATCCCGACAATCTGCAGCTCAATGATGATCTGGAGGCGGACGTGCGGGGTGCTGGCGCTGTACCGGCACTGGTTATGCTTGCGGGGGGCAGGGTCGTCATTGGCCCGTCGGCCGATCTGCTGGAACAGTTGGCAAGCGGCGGCAAGGATGTGGCGAAGGTCAGCCCCCGGGATTATGGTCCCGTTCTTGCCTCCGGTGCGCTGGGAGCCACCACGGTTGCGGGCACGGTGCGCGCCGCCGCCATGGCCGGGATCTGCATATTCGCCACGGGTGCAATCGGCGGGGTGCACCGCGGAGCCGACCAGAGCTTTGACATATCAGCCGATCTGAAGGCTATGTCCAACGATCCGGTGACGGTTGTCTCTGCAGGGGCCAAATCCATCCTTGACCTGCCCAAGACGCTTGAAGTGCTGGAGAGCCTCGGCATGCCTGTGCTGGGCTATCGAACCGAGATGTTCCCGGCTTTCTACACACGGGATTCCGGCTTGGCACTGGAGCATTCGTTTTATGATGTGGCCGCACTGGCCAAAGCCCTGTCGGCGCACAACTCCATAAATCCATGCACCGGCGCGGTCGTGGTCAATCCCATTCCAGAGGCAGACGCGCTGGACGGTGACGAGGAGCGGGCCTTGGTGAGTGCTGCCCTTGCCGAAGCTGATCGCCAGGGGGTGGTCGGCAAGGCATCGACGCCATTTGTGCTTGGCCATCTGCATGCCAATTCCGGTGGCCGTACGGTGGCTGCGAATGTTGCTCTGGTGCGGTCCAATGCGCGGCTGGCGGGGGCCCTTGCCGGCGCGCTCGCCAACCACCCGGCTGGCTGAACATGGGTTTTCTTGCTACCCGGCGCGCTGGCCGGTCGGGCGTCAGATTGACCAATTTTGAGGATGCGCCGGTTCTTGCGGGCTATTGTTGCCTTCAAGCACGATTTTCGCCTTGCAATCGCCGGGAAGCTTCGGCATATACCGCGCACCCACGGAGGCCGTTTGCGGCCACCAAAAGCCGAGCGGGCGTAGCTCAGGGGTAGAGCACAACCTTGCCAAGGTTGGGGTCGGGCGTTCGAATCGCCTCGCCCGCTCCATTTTCTCATAAGCCATCGATTTCAAACCAAGCCATTGGCTGAGTTTGGGTTCGGCGTTTGAGTTTGGTGTTGGGCGGACCCGGTTTAGCGGCAGCTTTGCGCCAACTCTAGCTGCGCATTTCGAGTGATCGGAAGCGTCATTGAGCCGTGGCGACGCCGGGGCTCTGCGGGCTATGGACGCCTGTAGCTGGCAGGGAGAGGGTTCGCGCCTTGAAAAGGGCAGTCGTCAGTCCATTTTTTGGCCACGAGGAGGGAACACGCGATAAGGGCCGTAAGTCATGGGTCATGGATTGGTATATGTGTCTGATCAGGACCCTGGCATAACTCGGCATCGCAGAGGCCGGGGGTTCTCCTATCGCGCTCCCGATGGAACCACCATTGCCCGTGGGCGGGAACGGGAGCGCATAGAAGCGCTGGCGGTGCCTCCGGCTTATGAGAATGTCTGGATCTGCTCACGCCCAGATGGTCATTTGCAAGCTACGGGTCGTGATGCGCGCCGACGCAAGCAATATCGCTACCACCCCAAATGGTCTGAAGTTCAGGCCGAGAACAAGTTCGAATTTCTGGCTCATTTTGGCGAAATGGTGCCACGCATTCGCCGGCGTATTGATCGAGATTTGCAGGCCCACTCTGGCGATGAAGTCTTCGCTTTGGCGGCGGCCGTCCTTCTTATTGACCGGGCCTCTTTGCGAGTGGGGCATCCCGCCAATGTGCGCGAAAATGGCTCGTACGGTGCCCTTACACTAAGGCAACGTCACCTATCGCTGGACGATGACAAAATACACCTTCGTTTCACTGCAAAGGGCGGCGCAAAAGTGCGTAAGACCATCACAGACCGAAAGCTGCTGAGGCTGTTGCACAAGGTCAATGATATTCCCGGCGCCACTTTGCTGACATGGCTGGATGACGATGGCGCGCCGCAGACAATTTCGTCGCAAAAGCTGAATTCATATCTGGCCGACGCGGCAGGCAGCGAACAAGCCACGGCGAAAACCTTTCGTACCTGGGCTGGGACCCTGGCGGCTTTTGAGTGCGCAGCGCAGGGGGGTGCCACCATAACTGCCATGGCACAGGCGGCCGCTGACCGTCTGCACAATACGCCAACCGTGGCGCGCAACAGCTATATCCACCCGGCGGTGATTGATCTGGCAGACATAAAGCTTGATGACATTGAACATGTCACTGAAGCGCGCAGCCAAGTCAGCGGTCTGTTTGTAGCCGAGCAACGGATGCTGCCACTCCTGCAGACAAGGTGATGTTGTGTCCGTAGTTGTTCGTCAGGCGTGCTGACTTTGATGTAGCTAGCTGCGATGTCGCAAGCTGCACGGGTAAGTCTTTAAGTGTCAAACCCGCTCGCTTGACAGTCAGGCTGAGCTGGCGGCCATCCCCTCTGTTGGCCCCAGAGCATCCAGGCCGGGGTTAAAGCGCCACTGGGCCCGTGAGATTGCGGATGGTGCGGTGTAGCGAGTGCACCGTTAGCGCTGAACTGCCGGGATTTTGCGCCGTGGGCGCGTTGCGCACGGCGACCTCGATTTGCGATCCGCCGCCTGTGGCCGTCCACTCATGGGAATTTCCCGTCGCCGACGAATCCGACACCAATTTAACGCGGGTGGTGTCCAAACCGTCGACGGCAAGCGCCAGCGTTGCCGCCACGTTGGCGTTTTTTGGATATTGTTGCGCCGCCTGACGGGCAGACCCTTCAAAAAACACGCCTTGTGATGTGCCCTTCGGCCATGCGTGCGACGGTTTTGTGCCGGTGTACGTGATCTGCACCGGACCGGGCAGTGCAGCGAGGGCGTCAATGCCAGCTATGGCACCTGCAGGCAGATGCAGTCGTGTCTGGCCCTCTTCAGCCGCGCCACGCAGGGCGGTCCGCAACTCATCATCGGCGAGGGCACCCACCGAGGCTGCGATCAGAGGAACACCGGCCTTCAGAATAGCAATTCCATGCTCAGCCAGGGCATCCTGCCCCGCCGCCTCAACTGCAAAGTGCGGCTGCCATTCAAGCACGTGGGCCAAGGCGTCGCCCCGGCCCATCAGCATAACTTCGTGGCTATCTTCCTGCAGCAATGGCGCAAGGGCTTTGCCGATTGCGCCGCGCCCGATGATAGCAATGCGGGCCATTGAGACTTTACTCAGCGGCCTTCATGTGTGGTGCGCCCTCGCCATAGGGCACGTTGATGCCTCCATAACGGCGGACCCGCACATTGCACTGCTCGGCATGCCCCACAAACCCTTCCAGCATGCACAAGCGGCTACCGTAGGCCCCAATTTGGGCGGCAGCTTCGTCGGTGGTGATTTTCTGATAGCTGTGGGTTTTGAGATATTTGCCGACCCAGAGGCCGCCCGTGTAACGCCCGGCCTTCTTGGTTGGCAGGGTGTGGTTGGTGCCGATCACTTTGTCACCGTTGGCGACATTGGTGCGGGCACCCAGGAACAGCGCACCATAGCAGGTCATGTGTTCGAGGAACCAATCGTCGCGGTCTGTCATCACCTGTACGTGCTCGGACGCAATATCGTCGGCAACGGCCAGCATCTCGTCATAGGTGTCGCACACAATCACCTCGCCATATTCGTCCCAACTTTTGCGGGCGGTGTCGGCGGTGGGGATGATTTCGAGAATGCGGTCGATCTGCTCCAGCGTGTCCTTGGCCAGTTTTTCAGAATTGGTGAGCAGAACCGCCGGCGAATTATAGCCATGTTCCGCCTGACCCAGCAGGTCCGTGGCGCAGATTTCGCCATCGACAGTCTCGTCTGCGATCACCATGGTTTCTGTCGGACCGGCGAACAGATCGATTCCAACACGGCCGAACAATTGGCGTTTGGCCTCGGCCACAAAGGCATTGCCCGGACCGACAAGCATGTGAACCGGGTCGATCGTTTCCGTGCCAATCGCCATTGCGCCAATGGCTTGAATGCCGCCGAGTACGTAAATTTCATGGGCGCCGCCCAAATGCATGGCCGCGATCACAGCCGGGTTCGGCTCGCCCTTAAAGGGCGGGGTGCAGGCAATGATGCGCGGAACCTGGGCGACGGATGCCGTGGCGACAGACATATGGGCTGAGGCCACCATGGGAAACTTGCCGCCTGGCACATAACAACCCACCGATTGCACGGGGATGTTTTTGTGACCAAGGATGACGCCGGGCAGCGTTTCGACCTCAATATCCAGCATGGAGTCACGCTGGGCCTGGGCAAAGTTGCGAACCTGCTCCTGGGCGAAGCGAATGTCCGCCATATCGCTGTCCGACACTTTGGCGATAATCGCCTCGATATCGCTTTCGCTCAGCCGATAGCTTTCAGGCGAATATTTGTCGAACTTCTCCGCCATTTCCCGCACGGCGGCATCACCGCGCTTCTCAATGTCCTTGAGCGCATTTTCAACGGAGGCGCGTACCTGTGCATCATCTTCGGCCCGGGCTTCTTCTGAACGGGCGGTTTTGAGGTGGCGGACGGTCATGGTTCCTACTTTGTGTGTTGAATTTGTTTGCGGTTGTTATGTGTTTTGACAGTTAGGTTCTATTGAGGCCTATTCGGGCTTGGGTGGCGTTAGCGTGCCATTGTCGTAGTTTTCCCAGCCTTTGCCATCGAAAACGTCGTGGCCCAGTTGGGTCAGGATAGAGGCAAAGTCCACTGAGACCCAATTGTCTGCAATGCGGCCGTCAGCGATCTTCCAAAAATCCATATATGGAATTTTCACCCGTTTGCCGGTTGCTTCAATACCCATAAAGGTGCCGGAATGAGTGGCCTCAATATGGCCAAAGCACGAAGCCCATTCGCCATCTGCCATAAAATGTTCCGTCTTGTAGTCGCGCTCGGTGAAGGCTGCACGGATCGGCAATTGCCAATTGTTGCGGAAGGCTTCGAGATTGGGTTTGGTGCCGCAGCCTTGATTGCCCATCCAGCGGAAATTCTCGTCAAAATGGTCGGCCATGGTGTTGGAGTTTGCGCTGAGTCCGGCTTCCATCCGATGCACAACAGCGAGGCTTTCCGCGCTCTGTTTGGCGTGGGCTTCCGCATCGAAATCCTGCGCACCGAAATCAGTCTGTGTGGCTTTTGTCACGAAGGCCTCCATGGGCATTTCTAAGATTGTGTGGTCGCGGCACCTTGTGGAGCAGTTGACCTACAAAGTCGAAGGTGCCGACGCGCTTTTTGGGCGTGGTGAAATGGCACATCGCTGAACAAGTGCCAAACCAACGGCCAACCAACGCAGGACCAAGAATGAACCGGAGCCGCACTGAGCGAGTAGGTTGGCTCACATGTCGGCTTATATATTGGTCAAGCAGGCTCAGGCCTTGGCCAGCCGCTCACCAGTCGCAGCATCGAACAGATGGCAAATCGAGGCCGGAACATTGGCAGAAACTTGGCTGCCAATCTCAGCTTCATAATCCTTGTCAGCCTTAACGGCTGCAAAGCCATCGCCAACGCGGACCGTGACCATGGACGCATCGCCCAAAAGCTCGAAGGCGAAAATAGGCGCGTTCAGCTCACCATTGGCAGATGCCGCAAGACCAGAATCTTCCGCCCGGAAACCCAATGTCACTTTGCCAGAATGGGATGTGTCAAAGCCGGGCACAATCATATTGTCGGTGGTGAAAGTGCCGTTCGAAATGGTGCCATCAATCAGATTCATGGCCGGTGTGCCCATGAAGCCAGCCACAAACGTGTTGGCCGGATTGTTGTATATTTCCTTGGGTGTGCCGACCTGCTGCATGACACCCTTGTTCATCACCACAACACGGTCGGCCAGGGTCATGGCTTCAATCTGATCATGGGTCACATAGATCGTCGTAACGTTGAGTTCGTGCTGCAGGTTCTTGATCTGAGCACGGGTGGAAACGCGCAATTTTGCGTCCAGGTTAGATAGTGGTTCGTCCATCAGGAAGACTGGTGGCTCGCGCACGATGGCCCGGGCCAGCGCGACACGCTGGCGCTGTCCACCAGAAAGTTCAGCCGGACGACGGTGCACGAAGTCATTGAGCTCCACCATGTCCACAGCGCGCTGCACGCGCTCCTGGTGGGTGGCGGGGTCGACCTTTCGGATTTTCAGCGGAAAGCGAATGTTCTCCCACACCGACAGATTGGGATAGAGGCCGTAGGACTGGAAGACCATGGCGATATCGCGGTCCTTGGGGTCCAGATTGTTGACCATCCGGTCGCCAATCCAGATTTCGCCGTCCGTCGCGTCTTCCAGGCCGGCCACCATGCGCATGGTGGTGGTCTTTCCGCAGCCCGATGGGCCGAGCAGCACGAGGAATTCATTGTTTGCAATTTCCAGGTCGAAATTGTCGACGCCGACGAAATTGCCCCAGCGTTTGCAAACGTTTTTGAGTGTGATGCCTGCCACGGGATTAACCTTTCACAGCGCCAGCGGTGAGACCGGAAACGATCTGGCGCTGGAAGAAGAGAATGAGAAGAAGAAGCGGAGCTGTTGCCGATACAACGGCTGCCACCGCAAACATGATGTTGCCTGCCTCGAAGGTCGAACCGAGGAATGACACGATCTTGGGCACCATGGTCTGGTTTTCCTGGTTGAGCAGAAGCGCCGTGACCGTGAAATCATTATAGGCCAGCAGGAAGCTGAACAGGCCGGTGGTGATAACGCCGGGCCACATAACGGGGACGATCACCCGCCAGAAGGCCTCGAACCGGTTGCAACCGTCCACCATGGCGCTTTCATCCAGCTCCTTGGGGATATTCAGGAAGAAGCTGTGCAGCATCCACAATGTGAAGGGCTGATTGATGGCCACCAGTACGATGATTGATGTCGGTAGGTGGCCCCATAAATTCCATTCAAAGAAGGGCAGCAGGTAGCCTGATACCAGCGTGATGTGCGGCATGGCGCGGAACACGAGCGCAATCATCAGCAACCAGAAAGCGTAGCGGAAGCCGGACCGTGCCAAAGCATAGCCGCCCAATGTGCCAAGGGTCAGCGAAATTATGACGGTGCAAAACACAACGATGCCGGTGCTGAGCGCGGCGCGCCAAAACTCTTCCTGAACCCAAGCGCCCTCATAGCCATTGCCGGTGAAGGCACCACCGGTCTCAATCTGGGTGCGAACGCCGGTGACAGCGTTGGTCCAATCGGCTCGGGAGAAGAAGTCGCTTTCGACTTTGAAGCTACCCCAAAGCGTCCAGAGGAAGGGAAATGCCGCGATGATCAGCCACAGAATGACAAACGCCGTCGAGACGATCATCAGACCGGTGGATTTGTTCTGCGATGCAGCCGCCATGTCAGTGACCTCCCTTTTTGTTAAAGTCGCGCCAGGTGCGAACCAGCACCGGCGACAACAGGATGCACACGCCCAAAATGGTCAGCACCGATGTGGCCGCCGCTGAGTTGAACAGCGCAATGTCGTTGCGCAAATCTGAATAGATGTTGACGCTGAGCGAGCTGGCATTGGCCTGGGCGTTGAAAGCGATAACGGGCTCGAACACGCGGAAATTGTCCATGAGCTGGATCAGCGCGATGAACACGGTGAGGGGCGCGAGGTGGGGAATGACAACATAGCGAATGCGCTCCCACCGCGTTGCGCCGTCGATCATCGCGGCTTCCAAAGTCTCTTCGGGCACCGATTGCAGGCCCGCATAATAGATGACGAAGGCAAAGGGTGCGGAACTCCACACGCCGTAAATGAAGAGCGTTATCCAGGTCAGCGAGGTGGATGCTTTCAAGGAAAGGTTTGGGTTGCCGCTGAGATCCTGGAGGGTTTGTCCCAGCACGCCATTTGCGTCGAGCATCCAATAGAGCACCAGACCACCAACGATGGGCGTCACGATCATGGGCAGAAGCGACAGGAAAATAGTGGGGCCTTTGAGCAGGCTCGGTAAACCATTGACGCCAAGGGCAATGACAAGACCAAGAACGATGGTCAGCGGGGTAACAATTGCGACATAGGCGAGGGTGAAGATAAGTGCGCGGTAGAATGGCAGGTTGAGGATCTGGCTGACGAACGCGCCCACACTGTCGGTGCCTGACCATGCGGCGGCGACCTCTTCGACGGCCAAATGTGCCCGGTCCGTGTAAACTGACAGGCCAACAAAACGCCCTAACGGTTGCGCTTCACGCAGTGCCTGTGTTGCCTCCTGATCAACCACCATAGATGTGGTGGTGCCAAACGGCCCCACATTCTCAACTTCCACCAGCACCTGTTCGTGTTGTTGGTGAAGCGACTGAATGACGACCGAGACAATGGGCGCAAGAATGAAGAGCACCATTGCCAGCACAGACGGCAGCACGAACCAGAAAAACGTTTTATGCGGCATCGCTAGGCCCCCTCATGGCCACGAATGAAAAGACCGGCGCCAATGACTGGCGCCGGTCCGTATGATTTTAGTTCAGGAAGCCCTGCTCTTTGGCAGCGGTCGTGTAGGCCGCTTCCACATCTGCGAGGGCCTGTTCAGCGCTTTCCTTGCCCTGCATGAAGTCGGCCAGCTCAGCGCCAAGGGCGGTGTGTAGAAGGCCGATGTAAGGAACCATTGGGTATGGTGTGGCACCCGCTGCAGCGGACGCTGCAACACCAGCCGCTGCCGGTGTTGGCTCGTAGCCCTCGAGGAGCCACACGGCTTCGTCAGAGGCTGTTTCCAGAACCGCCGGGTTCACGCCGTGGACCATGGCCTTGAAGGATGCTTCAGCATCTGCGTCGGACACGTTGGCTGCAATGGTGAAGCCATCCCACCAGAGAGTGGTGGCCACAGAACCTTCGGCACCTGATGGCGCGGCAACCAGAACGGTGTTGCCGGTCACTTCAGCGGTCGAGCCTTCTTCGTCGAGAATGCCTTTGCCACGGGAGCCCCACATCATGCCAATCGCTGCATCGCCTGCTTCCCAGACCGCCTGCGTGGCATTGGAATCGTATGTTAGGAAATCGGGGTTGGACAATTCGGCCAGCGCCTTCATGCTCTCAAGAGCCTGCACGCCGGTGGGGTTGTTGATGGCCGGGGCTGCAGAACCGGGAGCGAAGAACTCGCCGCCATAGCCCAGATACATATTGTTGAATTCCTGGCCGAGGTTCCAGCCGGTTTTCGTGTTGGTGATGAACGGATTGTCCATGATGCCAGCGTCTTTAATGGCTTTGGACGCAGCGATCATCTCGTCAACAGTGGTCGGTGGCTCGACACCAGCCTGTTCCAGAATGTCTTTGCGATAAAACATGTGCTGGGCATTGGCCATAAAGGCGATGGCCACGATGTCACCACCCACGCGGATCATTTGGTTCGGGCTCAGATCCTGGCCAAACTTCTCAACCAGATCGTTGAGCGGGCGCACAAGACCATCATTCATCAGCGGCACAAGGGACGAGTTGGCGACGATGGCCACTGTGTACTCGGCTGGGTTGGCCGTCAGCGCTGCTACCTGAATGTCGCGGTGCTCAGTTGTCAGGTTGGATGCGACTTCACCGGTGGTGGTGCATTCTTTGGCGCGGGCCACGATGGCCTGAATGGCGCCGAACTCGTTGCCGAGAATGTTGACGTTGCCGTCGCCCAGATCGCAGCCATGGCCGGCGGCAGAGGCAACGCCCGACATTCCGGCGGACATGGCGATTAATGCACACGACGCGATGGTCGCTTTGAGTGCGAGTTTCATAAATACTCTCCCTGTTCGAAGCCGACCACCAACAGGGGCGTGGCGTTCGGCCAAAATTCATAAGCAGCATAAGCCACACGATGCCCGGCCCAACTGAGCCCTGCTGCCTGTAGCTAACTTCGGATTTGCGATTGTGTAAACGGGTATTTTGATACGGCTTGGGTGCAATGACCGGAAAAAGCCGAGTCATCACAATAGGCTCTGGCACTTGGGTGCGCTTTGATGGCACGGTGAGAGCCGACAGTCGGGACCACAAAAGTGAGAGATAAACGACATGCAATGTGTTTTTGTGCAGATCCGGTGCAAGCCTGGCCAAACTTACCGCATCGCCGACGAAATATATGAGCGGGAGTTGCATTCCGAGCTTTATTCCACCAGCGGCGACTTCGACCTTCTGGTTAAGCTGTACATCCCGAAGGAAGACGACATTGGCAAGTTCATCAATGAGCGCTTGCTGGATATTGAAGGCATTGTGCAGAGCCACACCATCCTGACCTTCAAGGCCTTCTGAGCGCACCTGCTTCTTCTTGAGGTTATAGCGGAATTACGTTTTTCCATTCGTTTGCTCTTGGCAGATCGCAAGGCACGTTTCAGGATATGTGTAACGGCTGGCGGCAACGTTGGTCCAAACCGGAGTTACTCATGTCACGACTAAGCGCATTCAACTTCAAAGGCTGGATTGATGAGCATCGCCATCTGCTCAAGCCTCCGGTGGGCAACCGCCAAGTCTGGGAAGATGCGGACCTGATGGTCACTGTGGTTGGCGGTCCAAACAAGCGCACGGACTATCATGACGACCCGGTGGAGGAGTTCTTCTATCAGCTCGAAGGCTCCATGCTGCTGAAGATCTACGATGGCGACGAGTTTTATGATGTGCCCATCCATGAGGGCGAGATTTTTCTCTTGCCGCCCCATGTGCGCCATTCGCCTCAGCGGCCGCAGGAGGGGTCGGTGGGTCTGGTGGTGGAGCCCAAGCGCCAGACCGGCGAGCTCGATGGTATTGAATGGTATTGCTTTGAGTGCGGCACGCTGGTGCACCGCGCCGAGTTGCAGCTTACGTCCATCGTGGACGATCTGCCGCCCATCTATCAAAAGTTCTACGCGTCGGAGAAAGACCGATGCTGCCCCAATTGCGGAGCCGTCCATCCGGGCAAGGAGCCACCGGCGGGCTGGGTGGCGCTGTAGTCTTTCCTGCGGGCCGTCGGTCCGTCCAACACATACAAGATCAAAATCAGGGAGAGTATTTTGAACACGTTTGCGAAGAAATTTGGAACACTATTGGGCGGCGCTGCTTTTGCAGCCGGCGCGCTTTTTGCGGCCACCGCCGCCCAGGCTGCAGATTTCCGTCTGGGCCTCATCACCCCGCCACCCCATGTGTGGACCAAGGCCGCTGAAGCTTTTGGTGCTGAGCTGGCCGAGAAAAGCGGCGGCGCACATTCCGTCACCGTGTTCCCGGCTCGTCAGTTGGGCAACGAAGCCGAGATGCTGCAACAGCTGCAAACCGGTGCCCTCGACATGGCGTTCCTGACGGTGGCCGAAGTTTCCAACCGCGCTCCAGACTTTGGCGCGTTCTACGCGCCGTTCCTGGCCGATGACATCGCCCACGCCTCCCGGATTTTGCGCACCGACACGGCCAAGGGGCTCCTTGACCAACTGCCACAGAAAGCCGGGGTTGTTGGCCTGGGTTATGGAATGGCCGGTTTGCGCCAGATCGTGGCCCGGGGGGATGTAAACAGCGCCGATGATCTCAAAGGCCTCAAGCTGCGGATCACGCCGTTCGAGCCGATTCTCGATTTCTACAACGCTCTTGGCGCCGCCCCGACGCCCATGCCGCTGCCCGCCGTCTACGACGCGCTTGCCAACGGCCAGGTGGATGCCATCGATATGGATGCTGAACTTATCTGGGTTCTCAAATATTATGAGAATGCCGACACGGTCGTACAATCCAACCACATGATGTTCCCAATGGTCGGCCTCGTCTCCGCCCGGGTATGGCGTGATATGTCCGACGAAGACAAGGCAATGGTGTCTGAACTGATGGCGAAGCACGTCGACAGCTGCATCGATACATATGTGGCCAAGGATCCCGAGTGGCTCGAGCAAATCAAAGGTACCGGCAAGACCTATAAAACGGTGGATGCCGGCTTCTTCGGTGATGCCGTGGATCAGTGGAATGCGACTTGGTCTGAAAAGTCCGCTGCCCTTGATGATCTGCGCGCCGCGGCTGAAGCCACACGCTAAGACAGGCGATTGTAAGAGAATATGCGGGGTGGGCTTCGGCTTGCCCCGTTTTCGTGAGGGGCCGAGTTATTGGGTATAAAGACGTGCTTATAGGGGTGTCAGAACGCTGGGCAAAGGCGGAGCTTTTGGCTGCCGCGCTTTTGGCGTTTGCGGTCACGTGCCTGATCCTGCTCAATGTCGTCACCCGCACGCTGGGCATGGCCCTTTTCTGGGTGGATGAACTGGCCATCTACGCCATGGTCTGGATGACCTTTCTGGGGGCCTCCGCAGCCATCCATTTCGGCCACTCCATTTCCATCACCATCCTCACCGACGGTCTGCCCCGACGTCTGGCAAAAATCGCGCAGCGCTGTGTCGATATCATTGTGCTCATGTTCTGCGCTGCCATGGTCTGGTTCTGCTGGGTTTGGTTTCTGCCGCTGGAGATTTTCCGAGCGGGCTTCGACGCCGAAATGTTTCAGGGCGAAACGTTCAACTTCATATATGCCGAGCCCACCACCACGCTGGGCATCAGAAAATGGTGGGTATGGCTGGTCATGTGGCTTTTCTCCATCGGAGCCACGTTACACGCCATCGCCAATCTGGCGCGGCCGGACCGGCCAAGGCAGATCACCACGTGACGCCGCTCATCTTTGCCATTCAGCTGCTGCTTGCCGTTCCGGTGGCCATCGTTCTGGCGCTCACGGCCATCTGGTACATTCTCGAAAGTGGCAACACTGTTCTGTTCGAGAGCTTCGCCCAGAAGATGTTTGCGGGCATTGAGAATTACGGTCTGTTGGCCATCCCGCTCTTCATGCTCACCGGCGAACTGATGAACGAAGGCGGTATGACCAAGCGGCTCATTGCGGCGGCTCGGGTGTTTGTTGGCGGGTTTCGCGGTGGGCTGGCTTACATCAATCTCCTGGCCAACATGTTCATGGCAGCCATCATTGGCTCGGCCACGGCGCAAATTGCCGTGATGGCCCGCGCCATGGTGCCCACCATGAAGCGCGAGGGCTACGACCAAGGCTTTGCAGCCGCCACCACAGCGGCTGGCGGTCTGCTCGCACCGGTCATTCCGCCATCCATGATGTTCGTAATCTACGGCGTTCTGGCGCAAATACCCATAGGCGACATGTTCATTGCGGGTATCCTACCCGGGCTGATGCTCTCGGCCATGTTCGCAGGAGTGATTGCGCTCATCGGCCTGAAACAGCAATTCCCAAAAGGTGAGTGGCTGGTCAGGCGAGAGGCGGTGCGGGCTTTGCTGTCGTGCCTGCCCGCAGCGCTTATTCCGGTGGCCATTGTGGGGGGTATCGTCGCTGGTGTCGCGACACCGACCGAGAGCGCGGCGGTGGCCTCGCTCATCGCGTTTCTGGTGGGGTGGCTCGTCTACCGCGAGCTGCCGCTGAGCCAGATGCTGACCATGTTTCGCCGCACGGCTATCAATGCGTCTCTCATAATATTCATGATTGCGGCGGCCAATGTATTTGGCTGGGTCATAATCTATGAAGCGCTGCCGCAAAAGCTGGCGGCGCTGCTGGAAACCATGACGGACAATCCGTTTTTGTTTCTTCTGATGGTCAATGTGGTGCTGTTGTTCATCGGCATGATCATTGACGGCATTGCCGCCATCATTCTGGTCACACCGATATTGCTGCCAATTGCCGTCAATTCGTTTGGCATCGATCCCTATCAGTTCGGCGTCGTGATTTGTCTGAACCTGGTGTTGGGCCTTCTCACACCGCCCGTGGGTGTGGGCCTCTACATCACATCAGCGGTGAGCGACACAACACCGGGTCAGATATTGCGGGCATTGTGGCCGTTTCTCGCGGCGGTTGCCGTGGCGCTGGTCCTGCTCAGCTACTTTCCTGTGCTTACAACTGCTCTGCTGTAGCTTCCGCCATGGTGCTGCCGACCGCTTGCAACGCATCAACAAATGCCTTGGCTGCCGGCGAAAGGCCGCCACCACCGCGCACTGAGATACCAACGGCGCCAGTGCCAAACGGCAATTCATAGGGCAGCACCCGCAACAGACCTGCCTGCACATCGAAATGGGGAACGGATGCGGGCATCATCCCGATGAAATTGCCGCCGGCGAGCAGCGACCGGTTGGTGAGGAAGGAGATGCTCTCAATAAGGCGATCCGGACTGTATTGGTTCATATCGATAAAGAATTGATCCACTAGCAGGCGCAGGCTGGTTTCGGGGGGCGGCACGATCCAGTCAAACGGTCTGAGATCGTCAAAAGTCAGTTTTTCACGGTCTGCAAGTGGGTGGTGTGCTCCAACGACAAGCCGGATACGTTCTTCATAAAGCGGTATCTGCTCCACCTCCTGCCGATGCCGGTGGATTGGCAGGCGGCCCACCACCATGTCCATTTCTCCACTGCGCAGGGCGGGCATCAACACTTCGTTGGTGCCGGTGATGATTTTCACGGCAACGTGGGGCCGTTTTTCTAGGAGCATTTCAACCGCCTGCGGCAGCAATTGGCTGGATGCCGCCAACAAGGTCCCCACCACCACCCGGCCGCTGGCACCTTCAGTCAGATCATCCATTTCCTGCGCTGCATTGGAGATCTGAGCGAATACCAGCCGTCCGTGGCGAATGAGCGTCTCGCCGTGGCCCGTGGGGATCACGCCCCGATTGGTTCGGTCAAACAATGGGGCTTCGAAATCTATCTCGAGGTCCTGGATCATCTTGCTTGCGGCGGGTTGCGACATGTTCAAGCTGCGTGCTGCCGCCTGTATGTTGCCGGTTTCGCTCACAGCAATCAGAAGCCGGAGCTGCCGAAGTTTCAGCCGGTTGAGCGCGCGCTCAAGGATGCGATTATGTCGTGTGCTCAAATGTCCGTGCCATTATGAGTTGCAATCCAATATTATTATTGCAGATTTTCTGGCTATAGTCAGCACATATAGCTGTTTCGCTTTAATGGCAGTTGCAGCCCTTACATTTGGCAGCCAATTTTCAAGACAGGCTTCCCACCGGATATTCACCATGTCGCCCGTTCTTCCCACACAATTGAAGCGTGAGATATCCAGCGACCCCAATAGTCGTGCCGTCGGCGCGCCGAGCCTCGACCGCCGATCCGATAGGCTGGTTCGGGGTGAGGCACAGTTCACGGCTGACGTGCATTTGCACGGCGCATTGCACATGGCATTTGCCCGCAGTCCAGTGGCGGACGCCAATATTGACGGCCTGGATGTTGAAGCTGCGCGGAAGGCTCATGGTGTTGTCGATGTCGCAATCGGAGATGACGTCGATCAGTTGGGCCTTTTGGCGCTCAATGAGATCATTCCGGTTCGTGAGCGTCCCCCATGGCCAGTCCTTGCAACGAGCCATGTCGACGCGGTGGGTCAACCTGTGGCGGCTATCATTGCTGATACGCCTCTTCTGGCTGCTGACGCGGCTGAGTTGATCGAGATGGAGCTTGCCGATCGCAAAACCGTCTCCAATGTCGTTGCCGAAAAATCATGGACCCTGGGAGAGGTGGAAGCTGCTTTCGCTTCGGCAGCCCATCACATTCATTGCGATGTTGACCATGCCCGGCTTGCGCCAAGCCCTATGGAAACCCGCGCCATAAGTGTGCGCTATAATACTGA
>JBCDIB010000020.1:0-15888 GCA_038749385.1 Pseudomonadota bacterium
CCGCGCCCCCAAACGGGACTGCAGCGCCAGATCGTCAACCTTGTAAACAACGCCGTCAATGTCGTAGCCCAGCGTCGCCCTATCCGCCGCTATTTCATTATAATGGGCGATAAGCCCGGCAATCGTCTCAAAACGTTTAGTGAGCGGATTGGTGCGAAAACCCCATCTCTCGAACGCATCCAGCATACCCATTTGGGTATCTGCAGGCAGGGCGGACATTTCGCCCCATGCATAGGCAAAATAGCGAAGCGGCCGGCGGGCCGTGATGGATGAGTCAAGCTGTCGCAAACTGCCGGCCGCAGCATTGCGAGGGTTGGCAAAGGCCTGCCCACCTGCCGCCAACTGCCGCTCATTGAGAGCCGCAAAATCTGCATGGGACATGTACACTTCGCCGCGCACCTCAACTACATCCGGTACATCGCCATGCAGCACCTGGGGCACATCGGGAATGGTGCGCGCGTTCTCCGTCACGTCCTCGCCAACTGCGCCATCGCCTCGCGTGGCGGCGGACACCAACTTGCCGCCCTCGTAGCGAAGAGACAGGGAAGCGCCATCAATTTTCGGCTCAGCCGTGAAAGCGACAACCGCATCTTCCGCCGTGCCCAAAAACTTGCGCACGGACCGCACAAACTCTGCCACTTCGTCATCGTCCATCGCATTTTTGAGCGATAGCATCGGCTGGGCGTGGCGTAGTTGCTCAAATTTTTCCAGCGGCGTGTACCCTACGCGCAGGGACGGTGAGTCTTCGCGTTGCAAATGCGGAAACCGCTGCTCCAGCGCCAAATTGCGCCGCTTCAGCGCATCATATTGAGCGTCAGAAATCGTAGGGGCATCTGCCCCATGATATTGCGCATCATGTTGCGCTAATTCTCCAGCCAACGCAGCCAGCTCGCGTTCCGCCTCCCGCTCGCTCAATTCGTCGGTCGCGCGGTCGCGCACATAAGTGTCGGGGGACTCGGCTTTGCTCATGGTTTGGTTTTATGGCGGCAATTACGCCGTGCAAGGCAAATCCGCTCACAGGACGTCTGGTCGTTCGAAAGATTTATGAAGCGAGAAGGCGATCGGCTGCCGCGCGAGCTTCCTCAGTGATGGATGCGCCGGATAACATGCGAGCTATCTCCTCGCGCCGCTGGGCGTCGTCCATCAATTCCACCCGCGTACCCGCTTTTTCAGATGCGTCGCGAGCAGATTTGGAAATGAGCAAATGTTGCCCTGCGCGGGCTGCCACTTGAGGCGCATGGGTGACAGACAGCACTTGCACACGGTCGGCCAAACGCGACAGTCGCGCACCAATGGCATCGGCCACGGCTCCACCAACACCTGTGTCGATCTCATCAAAAACCAGTGTCGGCGCAGAGCCACGATCTGCGAGCGCCACCTTCAATGCCAGCAAAAACCGCGACAGCTCGCCGCCAGACGCAACTTTCATCATCGGACCGGGGTTTGTGCCCGGATTGGTCTGAACCCAAAATTCGGCACTATCGATGCCGTCTTCGGTGCGCTGCTCCGGGTTGGCTTCCGTTTTCACCAGAAAGCGCGCTTCGCCCAGCTTGAGGTCTGGCAGTTCACTCATCACGGCATCAGCCAATGCAGCGGCGGCATGGCCTCGTTGCTCGGCCAGCGTTGCGGCCAAGCCGTCATAATGGACTCGGGCCTCAGCCACCGCCTGCTCCAATTGGGCCAAACGCTCAGTGCCCGCATTCAGCTGGCTCAAATCATCCGCCATACGCACGGCAAGATCGGGAAGATTTTCCACGGCAACTGAATATTTACGAGCAGCGGCTCGAAGCGCAAAAAGGCGCTCCTCGGCACTCTCAAGCTCCTGAGGGCTAAACTCGGTTTCCCGCAAAGCGCCGTCTAAATTGCTGGCGGCATCATCAAGGGCGCGCAACGCGGCATCCAGCGCTTCCACCACCGCAGGCAGATAGTTCGGCATCGTGTCGGCCTTGCGCTCAATACGGCGGATCACGTGGCTGATGGTTGGGGTTGGGCCGGCTGAACCCGACAATTCCTCGCTTGCGGCTCTCAGTTCCGACGCAATATTCTCCGCCGCCATCATGGCGCTTCGGCGGCTGGCCAGTGCAACTTCTTCGCCTGCTTCTGGCGCCAGTTCAGTCAGCTCCTCCACCGAGGAACTGAGGTAATCTCGCTCGGCTTCCGCCTTCTCAATGTCGGCGTTAAGCGCTTTTAGTTTGCGCTCTTGAGACCGCATGTGTGCGAAGGCACTTGCAACGTCTTTCGCCTTGGTCTCAAGCCCTCCAAAAACTGTCAACAGCGCACGGTGAGCCTCGGGATCCACCAGAGCACGGTCGTCATGTTGCCCGTGTATCTCCACCAAATGGCGCCCCACTTCCCGCAGCACGCCCACACTCACCGGCTGGTCGTTTATGTTGGCTCGGGTGCGGCCATCGGCCGTTTGCGTGCGGCGTAGCAGCAACTCGCCCTCATGCTCTATGCCCTGATCCTCAAGCACAACGGCCAAAGCCTCTGGCACCGTAGCAGGCAAATCAAAGACGGCCCTGACCTGCCCTTGGTCGCAGCCTTTGCGCACCAGGCCGCCATCGCCCCGCGCTCCCAGCGCTAATGACAAAGCGTCGAGCAAAATTGATTTGCCGGCGCCGGTCTCACCAGTGAGCACGGACAGACCATCCGCCAGATCGATATCGAGGCGGTTGATCAGCACTATATCGCGGATGGATAAGGCTCGCAGCATTGGTGCAATTTGGCCCGCCACTGGGCCCATGTGAAGAGGCCCAGGTCACAGACTACAATGTTTCAGCGATTGATGACGTATGGAACTGGCGCTACGCAGCGTTTCGGCGCTGGAACACACGGCTGATCGGCGAATTGCGGTTCTCACGGGGCGACAGGCCACCTTTTTGCAGCAATACGAAGCTGTCCTGATACCATTCACTGTCAGGGAAGTTATGACCCAGAACCGCAGCTGCCGTTTGCGCCTCGTCGTTGAGGCCGAGCGTGAGGTACGACTCGGTTAGCCGAGCCAGCGCTTCTTCCACGTGGCGGGTGTCATTTAGCTCTCTGACAACGGTGTTGAACCGGTTGATCGCCGCCAGATGTTCGCGCCGTTCCTGATAATAGCGACCGACATACATCTCCTGGCCAGCGAGCTGGTCCTTGGCAAACACGATCTTTGTTTTCGCGTCAGCAACGAATTCGCTATCGGGATAGCGGTCGATCAGGTCATTCATCGTACGAAGCGTCTTGCGCGCCTGCTCCTGATCGCGCGTCACATCCGGTATCTGACGCCAATGGGACATGCCCACGAGATAAAGTGCGTATGGCGCGTCGTCAGACGTTGGATATTGCTGCACATAACGTTCGCCCGAAGAGATGGCTTCGTCATATTGGCCGGAGCGATAGGCTGTGAACGTTTTCAACACGCTGGCACGGCGGCCAAACTCCGAATACGGATGCTGGCGCTCAAGCTCTTCAAACTTGTCGATCGCCGCATTGGAGCGGTTAACGCTCAGATTGGCCAGTGCTTCATTGTACAGGCGATCTGCTGGTTCTGTGTCGTCAATGAACTCATTGGTGGTGTCACCGCGATTGCCGCAACCGGCCAACAACGCCGCGCAAAGCAGCAGGCCCGATGCACGTAAAGCGAAACCTCGCCCAGCGTGAAAACTACCAAACACCATTCTGACAACCCTCGATCTCAACGCATCGCTGTGCGGAAGCTGCGTCAGCACACCGCTTTATGGTTTCCCTTAGCGTAGATGCGACCAATCCCCAAATCGCCATGGGACAACATTGAGCCGGTTTTGCGGCAAGCTTAACAGCAAAGGGCCAAGCCTGCCCTTTCGCCCAAAACCTAGACAGTTTGCGGCACACGCGAGCCAGTAAATGCGGCCTTAGACTGCCGCGCTGCCACCAGCGCTTCTGCACCGGGCGTTACGATTTCATAGTTTGCGTCGTCCGCCATCAGAGCATTCAGCGCATCGGCATTCATCTTATGGCCGCCTTTGCGACTGCGGTACTGACCGAGAATCGGTGCACCGGCCAGCGACAGATCGCCAATAGCGTCCAGCAATTTGTGACGGGCAAACTCGTCGGTCCGGCGCAAGCCAAGCGGGTTCACGACCCCGGTCTTGTCACAGATCACGACAGAATTTTCGAGCGAAGAGCCGAGCGCATAGCCAGCAGCCCAAAGACGCTCCACATCCCGCATAAAGCCGAATGTGCGGGCAAAGGAGATATCTTTGCGGAACACTTCTGCGGTCAGATCAACAGCCACGCGCTGACGGCCAATATTGCGATCTGAAAATTCAATCTCGACATCAAATGAACGCGTGTCGGCTGGTGTGAACTCAGCCCATGCATCACCGTTTGATACCGACACTGGGCGCAGCACGCGGATGAAGCTCCGCAACGCGCCAAGCTCTTCAATGCCTGCCTCGCCTATGGCAGCTACAAAAGCGTTGGACGAACCATCCATCACCGGCACCTCAGCGCCGTCAATTTCAACGATCAGATTGTCGATCCCAAGCGCGGAAAGCGCGGCCATCAAATGTTCGGTCGTTTGCACCACAGCGCCGTCGGCGTTTGCAATCACCGTACACAGTGCAGTGGCCTGCACAGCCGAGCTGATTGCAGGAACCAGGCCGGATTTACGGCCGATAAAATCGGTGCGCTGAAACACAATGCCAGTGCCCGCCTGAGCAGGCACGAGAGCCATAGTGACCGTCTTACCCGAGTGAACCCCGGCACCAGTAATCTCCACCCGGCGGCAAATTGTAGACTGATAGAAATTAAGCGACATTGCGCCCCAACCTTTTGAACCCCGCACGATAGGTAAAAGACCTGACCCGGCACTGCAATTCACTCTTGGTCATGGCGCACAACTCACTCACACAATGCAAACACACTAAAAACGTTATTCCATTCAATACCTTAGAAAAAAGCGCCGCAAGCTGAAAAGCCTGCGGCGCTGTTGTATTACACTTTGTTACAAAACCGTGGTGGCTGGTGGAGCACAGATTACCGCCTCACCATCACGCAATATTACGAGCCGTTAGCTTGGCGGCGCAGAAATGCCGGAATTTCAAGCTGGTCCTCGTCGCTCATGGGGCGTGGTTCAACCCGCCCATGGGTGTCGAGGGCGGCCTGTTGCGGGTGGAAATTATCCGTGATCGGCGCTTCCTGGCGACGGGCCTGCGGTGCGTAGGCTTCTGCCCCTGGAACCTGATTGTGTGCCACCGGCGCGACAGGCTGTGGGGTGGTTGTTTGGGCGATTTGATCTGCAGCCACAACACCACCGGTAATGGCAGCTTTTTCACCCACCAGCCCGTTGGTCAGACGCTTGAGCAGGCCCATGGCGCTACGCTCGTCCTGGGGCACACCTTCCGGCGCATGATGGGCTGCGATTTCAGCTTGAGCAACCGGCGGAAATTCTTCCACACGGGGCATGCGCGGCGAAGAAGATGGAGCCTGCATCTGCGCCACGGGTGCCGGCTGACTCGGCACTGGAGCTTCGACATTAAGCGCTTCCCGGAAACCAGCTTCCAGGTCAGTTTCAATCGAATTGGCAGCAGGCGCCGCCGGACGCATCGGCTTGATGGTTACCGCAGGATCAGAGGAAGCACGTTTGGCAGCAATTGGCGCCGCACCGCTTGCTGGCAAAGCCAATTCACGCTCGATTTTCTGGCGTGCCTGGGCCTGTGCTTGGGCGTGGGCCGGTGACTGTGTAATTGGTGCTGCTTTTGGTGCAGCAGCCGCAGCAATCGGCGCCGCAGCGGGGGTGGACACCGCCTGCACAGTTGCGCCCGCTGGCTTGCCGGCCGCATTGCGCTCAACACCAGTGGCCACGACAGACACACGGATAACGCCATCAAGGCTCTCATCAAATGTGGCGCCAAGAATGATATTTGCGTCCTCGTCCACCTCCTCACGGATTCGGGAAGCGGCTTCATCAACCTCAAAAAGGGTTAGGTCTGCTCCACCCGTGATGGAGATCAACAGGCCACGGGCCCCCTTCATGGAAGACGAGTCCAGCAGCGGGTTGGAAATCGCGGCTTCGGCGGCCAAACGCGCGCGGTTCTCGGAGGAAGCCTCGCCCGTGCCCATCATGGCATTGCCCATGCCGCGCATCACAGAACGTACGTCTGCGAAATCCAGGTTGATCAGGCCTTCTTTGACCATCAGATCTGTGATGCAGGCGACGCCGGAATAAAGCACCTGGTCAGCCATGGCGAAGGCATCGGCAAAGCCGGTCTTGTCGTTGGCGATATGAAACAGATTCTGGTTTGGAATGACGATCAGCGTGTCGACGTGCTGCTCAAGCTCGGCAATACCGTCCAGCGCGGTCTTCATGCGGCGCTTGCCTTCGAAGTCGAAGGGTTTGGTCACGACGCCAACGGTCAAAATGCCTAATTCGCGGGCGGCTTGGGCCACAACAGCTGCAGCGCCGGTACCGGTGTCGCCACCCATGCCGGCGGTGACAAAGCACATGTGTGTGCCGGCCATGTGGTCGGTGATTTCGGAAATACACTCTTCAGCGGCAGCACGGCCAACGGCAGGTTCAGAACCTGCGCCAAGGCCCTCCGTCACTTCTACACCCATCTGGATGACGCGCTCGGCTTTGGTGGAGGACAACGCCTGTGCATCGGTGTTTGCGACGACGAAGTCGACTCCTTCCAGGCCAGCATTGATCATGTTGTTGACGGCATTGCCGCCACCACCACCGACACCAAACACGGTGATGCGTGGCTTTAGTTCTGTCACTTCAGGCTTTTGCAGATTGATGGTCATGGTCTGGTCCTTGCGTTATGCGGTTGCGCCGCTCGGGCTTTTCAGTTTCGCGGCGGCCGCCGCAGGAGTTGAGCTCTGAACATTCAGAGCGGTTGAGAAAACGATGAGAGCCATCAGAAGCTCTCCTTGAGCCAACTGCCCATACGGGCCAGCGTGCCTGTGGTGCCGGTCAGGCGCTGCGCTGCGGCGCGGCGGCCCTGGAAACGGAAAGCCTGTTCGGCTCCCGCGACCTGCGGATAGATGAGAAGGCCAACGGCCGTCGCGAAGGATGGGCCCTTGGCTGCAGCCGGCAGTTTGGACACGCCCATGGGCCGACCAAGGCGCACGTTGCGGCCAATGATGCGTCGGCCAACTTCGGCCACGCCGTTCAACTGGCTTGCGCCGCCTGTGAGGACGATGCGCTTGCCAATGAGGCCGGCATAGCCAGATGCGGACAGGCGGTCGCGAATTGTTTCAAGCGTTTCTTCAACGCGAGGGCGCACGATGCGGGTGATGTGCGCGCGCGGGATCGAGGTTATGGCCTCGCTATCGTCCATGCCTAGCAGCGGCACATTGATCATATCACGGTCATCGGACGCGCTTGGCAGGGCCGAGCCGTGACGCACTTTCAATCGCTCGGCCTCGTCGATGGCGCAACCGAGACCACGGGCCAGATCGGTGGTCACATGTCCCCCGCCCAGGGCGATAGCATCGGTGTAAACCAGATTGCCCTCGTGGAAGATAGAGATGGTTGTGGTGCCGCCCCCCATATCTATGCAGGCGCAGCCGATCTCAGCCTCATCACCCACCAAGGCGGAAAGTCCACTGGCGTAGGGCGTTGCCACCATCGTCTCGACGCTCAACATCGCACGGTTGACGACCAATTCGAGGTTGGCCATGGGCGCGATGTCGGCGGAGATAACGTGCATGTCGATGCCAAGCTCGTCGCCCAACATGCCCCGCGGATCACGAATGCCTGTATTGCCGTCGAGCGTGTGGCCGATCGGCATAGCGTGCAGGGTCGCCCGGTCCGCTGTCATCACCTGTTCGCCGCCAGCGGCCAGCACCCGAGCGATGTCATTGGCTTCCACAGCGTGACCGGACAGCGATACCGATGCGTTGAATGTCTGGCTTTGCAGACGACCAGCTGACACATTCACGATCAGGCTGTCGACGGTGATGCCGGCCATACGTTCAGCCCCGTCCACCGCATTTCGGATGACCGTCTCTGCAGCTTCAAGATCGACTATGACGCCGGATTTGATGCCCTGCGACCGAAGGTGGTAGCAGCCCAGCACCTCGATGGAGTGGGTGCGGTCCGGCAGCACTTCGCTCTCATCGCGCGGGCGCAGCCGGGCGATCATACAGCACACTTTGGTTGTGCCGACATCCAGGACGGACACGATCTGAGACCGCGACGGCGCCGGCGCACGCACTTTTGGCGTTGGGCGGAAGGTTGGCGAAAACAGGCTCACAAACGTGCCCCCCGTGCTTTGAGGCGTTTGCTGACGGCCTTTGCGCGCTCTTCAATCGCAGCCACACGACGTTCATCAGCGCTTTCCGTCAGTCGCAGCGCGATACGGTCTGGCACGCGGAAATCCACCACTTCAACGTCTCGCTCAAGCAAGCCATACAGGCTGTCCATCTCAGTGATCTCGACCAAGGCGCGCTCGTGATTGTTGGCCGGCAACATCACGCGTACGCCATTTTTCAGATGCAGGTCCCAGCGCCGCTCCGCGACACGTACGAATGCGCCAACTTTGGCTTTGAGTGCTGGAAAGCCCTGCATTTGCTTCAAGAACACAGCCGATTGGCTGTCCGCACCCGGACCAACAATCAACGGCAAATGGGTGAAGGCGCCGGTGGGCAGCGGCGCAATCACAGCACCGGAGCGCTCCACCACCACGAGTTCGGAGCCCCGCTGCCAAACGGCGAACGGCGAACGCTCGGTCACCTCAACGCTGAGCCTATCGGGGAGATATTTGCGCACGACTGCCGTCTCAACCCATGGCAGGTTTTCCACGGTGCTACGGGCCTGCGCGATATCGAGGCCTGCAAGGGAGCCAAGTGTTTGCTCCCCCAGCGAGCTGTGCAACTCGATGGGCGAGGTGTGCTTATTTCCGGTCAGGTGCAGCTCGACACCAAAGCCCGATGCGCTGGCAACCCGGTCCACAACGGAAGCAGCCCCCGGCCCGGCCACGGCACCATAGACGAAAATCGATCCGAAGAAGGCAGTCACAAACGGCCAACCCACGCCACGAATGGGCGCAACATCACCGGCCACGGCGCGGCGCAGATAGCGCGCAAACCGCCGTGCGCTGCGCTTGGCACGCACCACCGGATTGTCAAAAAGGCCGATCAGCGGTTGCAACTCGCGTCCTCCACCATCCAGCAGACCAGTTGCTGGAACGAATGGCCCGCATGGGCCGCCTGCTCCGGCGCAAGAGAGGTCGGGGTCATGCCCGGCTGAGTGTTGATTTCCAGCCAGGCCAATTCGCCTGTCCCCATCAATCCATCATCCAATCGAAAGTCAGAACGGGTCACGCCCCGGCAGCCCAATCCCTTGTGCGCTTCGAGGGCGATTGTCTGAATTTTTTGGTAAACATTTGGTTTAATTTGCGCGGGAAGAACGTGCTCGGAGCCGCCGGGCATGTATTTCGCATCAAAGTCGTAAAAGGCTTTGGGGTCGTCGCCGGTGGTTTTAATCTCGGTAACGCCAAGGGCCACATCGCCCATCACCACACAGGTCAGTTCACGCCCCGGCACGTATCTCTCCACCATCACCATGTCGCCGTAGGGCCAGGCGTCAGAATAAAGCTGTTGCGGAGGTTTGGACTGGTCTTCGCGCACGATCAGAACGCCAAAAGACGAACCTTCATTGACCGGCTTGATGACGTAGGGGGGCTTCATGACGTGCTTGGGCGCCGCATCAAGACGGTGCATCACCCGGCTTTCGGCAAATGGCACACCGCGGGATTTCAGCACAGCCTTTGACTTATCTTTGTCCATGGCGATGGCCGAGGCCAGTACGCCGGAATGCGTGTAGGGAATTTCGAGCAATTCCAGCAGGCCCTGAACGGTGCCATCTTCACCAAAAGGCCCGTGGAGCGCGTTGAACGCGACATCTGGTTTCAGATCTATCAGCACTGACGCAAGATCACGCCCCACATCCACGCGGGTGACGCGGTAACCCGCCTCTTCCAAAGCGTCTGCACACGGATTGCCGCTTGCAAGCGAAACGGAGCGTTCAGACGCCCAGCCACCCATCAAAACGGCAACATGCCTGTCGCTTTTGTCGTTCATTTCGTTCCCAAACCGATTCACATCGCCCAATCGGCGAATGCGCTTTGGTTCGGTTTACGGTCAAAACTGAAAAGAAAGAGTTACCAGCGATTAACTTTGTCGCTTCACATGGCGGTCATTTTTGTTAACCGAGATTAACCGATGAGCAGGTGCTCAAAAACTACCAGAGTGTTTTCGCCTGGCGCACAGGAAGAGCAGCATCGTAGCTTTCCGCATCGAAACTGGCGCTCGCGGCCTGAGCCATCTGTCCGGCAGTCGGCACATCGACGGTCGTTTCGGAGTGTTCCCAAATTCCCGAACGAATGATCGCCCGGGCACATTGAAAATAAACGCGCGATATATCCACAATCACCACTGAGCGCGGTTTTTTGCCATCCCGTTCAAACCGGTCGATCAGGTCAGGGTTGATGCTGATGGACGCTGTGCCGCCGATGCGCAGGCACTCCCCAACCCCCGGCAGCAGACAGATTATGCCGATGGCCGGGATGGAAACCAGGTTCCGCAGCGTGTCGAGGCGATTGTTGCCCTGCCAATCCGGCATCAGCAGCGTGCGTTCATCCTGAATGGTAAAAAGCGGTTCCCTGTCGCCGCGGGGCGAGCAATCGAGGCCATTGGCCCCGGCCGTCGCCAACACGGCGAATTGCACCGGTTCGAGCCACGCGCGGTAGGCAGGCGTGAGATGATCAGCAACTTTGGCCAGCGATGCAGCCGCTGGCTTCTTATCGTAGTGAACCAGCAGATCGTCGAGATTTTCGATGATGTATTTGTCAGCCATGGGATGGCTCGAATGGGACCACTTCCGCACCTTCCACGAAATCACCGATGCGCTTGATTTCCCATTCCAACAGAACGCCACTGTGTGTGAAAACACGCTCGCGCACAGTTTCGCCCAGCGTCTCAAGATCATGGGCTTTGGCATTGCCGGTATTGATCATGAAATTGCAGTGCATCTCGCTCATCTGCGCATCGCCGATCTTGAAGCCCCGCAGCCCAGCCTCGTCCACCAGCTTCCAGGCCGAATAGCCATCAGGATTCTTGAAGGTGGATCCCCCGGTCTTTTCTTTTACCGGCTGCACAGTTTCCCGGTGGTGCTGTACCGCATCCATCTCGCGCTGAATGTCTTCAGCTGCGGCAGGCTCGCCTTCGAGAATGGCGCGGGTGAAAATCAAATCCGCTGAAACGTCACAATAGCGATAGCTGTAGCCCATATCGGCATGCTTAAGCACATGGGCATTGCCCTGCCGATCCACCGCGTGCACCTCCACAACCCGTTGGGTGGTCTCGGTGCCGTTGGCCCCGGCATTCATGCGTAACGCACCGCCAATCGCGCCGGGAATACCATGGTAAAAGGCAAAGCCGCCGAGCCCGGCCGCCAGCGCAGCGGCAGCCACCCGCTTGTCGGTTGCGGCAGCGCCAGCCTTAAGGCGATTGTCGCCTATGTTTTCAACCGACCCAAAGCCCTTGGCCGACAGGCGGATCACGACCCCGCGCAGGCCGCCACCACGCACCAGGAGGTTGGAGCCGACACCAATGACCTTCACCGGTACATCTTCAGGAATGGTGCGCAGAAACACTGACAGATCATCCGCATCAGCTGGCTGAAACAAAATGTCAGCCGGGCCGCCAACGCGAAACCACGTTACCTTCGATAGGTCAGCATCGACACTCAGGCGACCACGTACCGCGCTCATATCGCCCAAACTGTCCAGCGTGTAGCGCTTGCTCATGCGCCAGTGCCCGGGTTTGGGTTTTCCGCCTTCTGGGCCATGGCTTCGGCCAGTACGCCTGCCCAAAGGCTGATGGAACCCGCCCCCATACACATGACGAAATCGCCGGGTTGCACAATGTCCAGCAAAGTGGTGGCCAGATGTGTCGGCTCGTCCAAAACACGCGCATCACGGTGCCCGGCTTGCTTAATGGCCGAGACCAGAGAAGTGTGGTCACGGTTTTCGATCGGCTGCTCCCCAGCCGCATAAACCGGCGCAATCAGCACAGTGTCGGCATCGTTGAAACAGCTGGCAAAGTCAGAAAACAAATCATCCAGGCGCGAGAAGCGATGCGGCTGATGAACAGCGATCACCCGCCCCTCGCAAGCCATACGGGCTGCGGCCAGCACAGCTTTGATCTCCACCGGGTGGTGGGCGTAATCGTCAAAAATCTCGGTCTTGTTATAGGTGCCCACCGGCGTGAACCGGCGTTTGACACCCGAGAAGTTGGCAAGGCCGGTCCGCACATCTTCCAACGACACGCCCAAATCCAGCGCAACTGTTATGGCCGCCGTGGCGTTAGACACGTTGTGCAGGCCGGGCATGGGCAGGCGTATGTCCAGCTCTGTGTGCTCTTCGCCAGTAGCGCGATTGCGGATGAGCAAATCGAAAATGCTCACCGCACCTTCATTGCGCACATTACGAAACCGTACATCGGCCTGCGGATTGGCGCCATAGGTCAGCATCTTGCGATCCGACACGTTGGCTACGAGGTTCTGCACCTCGGGGTGGTCGAGGCACACAACGCCAAAACCATAGAACGGAACGTTTTTGATAAAGGTCTCGAAGGCGTCTTTGATCGCGTCGAAACTGCCATAGTGATCAAGATGTTCCGGGTCGATATTTGTGATGATCGCCACATCGGCGGGTAGCTTGAGGAACGTGCCGTCGCTTTCGTCGGCCTCCACCACCATCCAGTCACCCTCACCCATGCGGGCATTGGTTCCAATGGCATTGATGATGCCGCCATTGATGATGGTCGGGTCCATGGAGCCGGCTTCCAGCAATGCACCGACCATGGATGTGGTGGTGGTTTTGCCATGGGTGCCGCCAACTGCCACCGCACGTCTGAAGCGCATCAGCTCGGCCAACATTTCGGCCCGCCGCACGATAGGCAGATTGCGCTCGCGCGCTTCGATCAGCTCAGGATTGTTCTGCTTAATCGCGGTAGAAATGACGATGACTTCTGCGTCACCGATGTTTTCGGCGGTTTGGCCGACGGCCACTGGAATGCCCTTGGCGCGCAGCCTTTCCACATTGGCGCTTTCGGCCATATCCGAGCCCTGAACCTTGTAGCCAAGATTGTGCAGCACTTCGGCAATGCCGCTCATGCCGATGCCGCCAATACCGACAAAGTGGATCAGGCCGATTTCGAGCGGCATTTTCATGGGCTTAATTCCAGAATTTCAGGCCAGAGGATCAAACGTGCGAGGTGGGCGCAGCAATAGCCTCGCACTTGTCAGCTAGCAAGCGGGCCGCATCCGGATTGGACGTGCTACGGGCCGCCCGCGCCATGCTGGCCAGCTGCTGAGGATCGTGCATGACGCTAACGAGGAAGTTGCGCAAGGCTTCGGGCGTTGCATCGGATTGCGCCATCACTTGCACGCCGCCAGCTTCGGCCATGGCCTTCGCATTGGTGGCCTGGTCGTGGTCGAGCGCATGGGGATAGGGCACGAGAATGGCTGGTCGCCCGACCACCGCAAGTTCGGTAACGGTGGAAGCACCAGCACGGGAAATGACGAGATGAGCCTTGGCAAGGCGATCTGCCATATCGCCAAAGAAGGGCGCAATTTCCGCTTTGATCTCATTGTTTGAGTACCAGGCTCGAAGGGCGGTTTCGTCTTCAGGTCGCGCCTGCTGCACCACCCGCAAGCGCGCGCCGAGATCATAAGGCAAGCCACCTATTACTTCTGGCATGACATCCGAGAAAAACTGCGCGCCTTGGCTGCCGCCAAAAACCAAAAGTTCGAATGCTTGCCCTTCATCCGGGGCGGCAAACGGCGTTTGGGCTGCGTCGATGACCGATTGGCGAACAGGATTGCCGGTCACGCTCAGCTTTTCACCCAGCTTGCCGGCATTCGCCAGCGGGAAGCCCATGGCGATGGCATCCACTCGCCCCGCAAGCGCTTTGTTGGCGCGGCCAAGCACAGCATTGGCTTCATGTATCACCGTCGGCACACCGGCTCGGCTGGCGGCAAAAATGGGCAGAAAACTTGGATAACCACCAAAGCCAATTGCCATGTGCGGCTTTAATTCGGCCGTCAATCTACCCGCGACCCGGTGGCCTTGCCAAATACGGGCCACCGCCTTGAGCAGTTTGATTGGATTTTTGGTGAAAGTGGCCGACGGCACCACGTGCACATGGCCATCACCAAAAGCGCTCGCAAACCGCTCTGCCCGACCATCGGTGGCCAGATGCACCGTCCAGCCGCGACTGCGCAACTCTTCGGCCAGAGCCTGGGCGGGGAAAATGTGGCCGCCGGACCCACCAGCGGCCAATAGGGCAATCCTATTCATTCAGCTGGGGCAGGCTGAGTGCCAGCCTTGTCCGATTGCCGCCCGGCTGTGAAATTGAGATCCCGCAGGGAGCGCGAAGCCCGCCTGTCCGGCCGCTCCCGTGTGAGTGCCAACACCAAACCCATACCAA
Source organism: Pseudomonadota bacterium (assembly GCA_038749385.1). Classification (GTDB taxonomy): domain Bacteria; phylum Pseudomonadota; class Alphaproteobacteria; order Rhizobiales; family Rhizobiaceae; genus JBCBXA01. The sequence continues at coordinate 14,464 of JBCDIB010000020.1, forward strand.
ACGCGACTGCGATCATCGACGACCCGCCATAGCTTAGGAATGGCAGTGTCATGCCCTTGGCGGGAAGCAGTTTCAGGTTCACACCAATATTGATGAAGGACTGTGCGCCGAACAAGACGGTCAAGCCGCCCACCGCCAGCCGCGGGAACGGATCAGGCTCCGTAAGCGCATGGCTGAGCGCGCGAAGTACGATGAAGGCGAACAACGCCACCACCACGAGACAGGCCAAAATCCCGAACTCTTCCGCCAGCACAGCAAAAGCAAAATCGGCGTGGCTGTCTGGCAGGCCGCGCTTCACCACACCCTCGCCCGGACCCTGCCCAAGCCAGCCGCCTTCAACAACCGCCTTGATGGAGCGGTCAGTTTGGAAGTTGTCGCCTTCACCAGTGATGAACCGGTTTATGCGCAGCGCCACGTGATAGAAAAAGAAGTAGGCGGACACCATACCAGCCAAGCCGAACGCGCCGAGGGCCAGTATCCAGCGCCAGCTGATGCCAGCCAAAAATAAGAGAGCGCCCCAGGCGCTCACCACCAAAATGGTCTGCCCGAGGTCCGGTTGCGCCACCAAAAGCGCCACAACCATGGCCAGCAAAATGACTGCGAACAGATTTCCCGGCACATCAGGCCGCTTGATGTTCTCTGCAAACAGCCATGCGCAGATGACGATGAATGCGGGTTTGAGAAACTCCGAGGGCTGAATTGAGAAACCGGCAATTTGCAGCCAGCGGCGGGCACCCTTCACCTCAAAACCGATGAAAAGGGTTGCCAACATAAGTAGAAGACTGATGACGAGCAGCACGGCCGCCCCGCGCCGCACCTGGCGTGGTGTCAAAAAGCTGGTGCCAATCAGCACAACCAAAGCTGGAAGCATGTAAACGGCATGGCGCTTTACAAAATGGAACGTGTCAGCGCCAATCCTCTCCGCCACTGGCGGGCTCGCAGCCGGTGAGAGGATCAAGCCCATTACCATGAGCACAAGCAGGCTGATCAGCAATTTGCGGTCCACGGTCCAAAGCCATTGCGACAATGGTGATCTGTCAGCGCGCGATGCCATCAGTTGCTATCCTCTGCGAAAGGCCCCTCTAGCTGGATGCCCGGCAGCGCCGAAACGGCCTGCCGGAACGCATCCCCCCGGACCTCAAAATTCTTGAACTGATCAAAACTCGCGCAACATGGTGAAAGAAGAATGACCGACCCGGATTTTGCATCGGTGGATGCCGATCTTACAGCCTGGTCCAGTGTGCCGGAAATTTCGAATTTTACGTTGTGGGCGCCGAGTGTCGTGCCAAAATCTGCGGCAGCCTCGCCAATCAGATAAGCTTTTGAAATGTGGCTGAAGCTATCGGAAAGAGGCTCAATGCCACCGGATTTGGCCAAACCACCGGCTATCCAATGCACGTCTTGATAGGCTGCCAATGCCGGTGC
>JBCDIB010000021.1:0-15355 GCA_038749385.1 Pseudomonadota bacterium
ATTGCCCCGGTGGCTGCCCTCGTGGCCGGTACCATCGCACTTGGGATTTTCGCCGGACCTCTGTTTGCCCTGACCGATGGTGCTGCGGACGGGCTCCAAAATCCTGCGGCATATGTCAGTTCGGTGTTTCCTGCGGGTGCGCCGGTCACAGCGCCCATGGACATTACCCCACCAGCGACGGCCACGGCGCCGACCATAACAGGCGAGGTGAACTGATATGTTTCTTATCAATCTGCTTCTAGCAGTAGCCTGGGGTTTCGTCAGCGGCTCATTTTCGCTCATAAACTTGCTGCTCGGTTTTGCACTGGGTTCCGCAGCGCTTTGGCTCATCCGTGGCCAGGTGGCGACGGAAGGCTATTTCACACGGTCGCGGCGCATCATCTCTCTTTTCCTTCTGTTCCTCAAAGAGCTGTTCATGTCCGCTTGGTCAGTGGCAGTGCTGGTGTGCAAACCAGATATGCAGCTGGCCCCTGGTATTTTTGCTTATCCGTTGCAGGTGGACCGGGACTTCGAAATCACATTGTTGGCCAATATGATTACCCTCACCCCAGGCACCCTGTCGGTGGATGTGTCCGAGGATCGTTCCACACTCTACATACACGCTCTGGATGCCAGCGATCCTGACGCTGAGCGGCGGAGCATTGCAGAAGGGTTTGAGCGCAAAATCATGGAGGCGTTCCGATGATTGACGATCCGGCTCACACGGCCACCTTTGCCCAAGCCTTCCTTTTTTGGTGCCTGGACGCCGGGTTGGTGATCATCTCCATTGCGTTCTTTGTGGGTGCCATTCGCGTGGTTATCGGGCCCACCATTGTTGATCGCGTGTTGGCGCTGGATGTTCTGGTGGGCATTGCCATAGGCTTCATCGCGCTCATCGGTCTTCGGTCCGGTTTTGCGCTTTATGTTGATATCGCCATCGCCTTGGGACTGGTGGGCTTCCTCGCCACCGTTGCCTTCGCGCGGTTTATTTTGCACCGGGGTGAGGTGGAAGACGCCTCTTCACCTGTTGCCGAGAATGTGCCGGGAGCGGATAAATGATCTTGCCAATATTACAGATTATTGCCGGTATACTAGTATTCGTGGGCGCTGTATTCTCGCTTCTTGCTGCAGTCGGCATATTGCGGTTCCCAGATGTTTATTCACGCATGCACGCCGCTTCGAAGGCGGGAACTGTCGGATCGGGCGCCATTTTGCTCGCATTGGCCATATTGGCGCCAGATGTTGGCGTCGCGACCCGCGCTCTTGCCGGAATTGGCTTTTTTCTTCTAACCGCGCCCATTGCGGCCCATCTACTCGCCCGTGTCGCGTACACCGTGGGCATCGAGATGTGGGATGGATCAGTGATAGATGATCTCGAAAAGTCGACTAAAAAACTACCCATTCGTAAGCAATAAGGTCCCAAAAACGGCTTTCCCCAAGTTGTGATGAATGTGGGACAATATTGCTTTGCTTTGGCCGCATTTGTCTGCCAGACCTCACGGCGACAAGGAAGCACGGTGATTTGCTTGCGCTGCTGCTTCGCATTCCAAGAAACTATTGAGGTCTGATTTGGAAAACGAAAATCACGAAACTAACCAAGCGCTCCTGGATCTCACGTCTGACGTTGTGTCCTCATATGTGAGCAACAATATTCTCCAAGCCGCAGAGGTGCCTGAGTTCATCCACTCGGTTTACAAAGCGCTTGAAAGCGCTGCTGGCGAGCCACCGGCTCCGCCCGCGGAAAAGCCGAAGCCAGCCGTATCTATTCGTAAATCAATTACAGATGATTATCTGATTTGCCTTGAGGACGGTAAGCCGTTCAAGTCGCTCAAGCGTCACCTCAAGACCCATTACGATCTTTCGCCAGAGCAATATCGCGAACGCTGGGGTCTGCCGTCGGATTATCCAATGGTTGCGCCAAATTATGCAAAGCAACGCTCGAAGCTTGCAAAACAGATGGGCCTGGGCCGCAAGGCCGCCGCTTAAGACCGTTACGTCAAGGCCGCCGCAAGGGCGGCCTTTTTGTTTGCTTTATCGCTATTGGCTGGCTTGCCAATGGAAGTCAGTCAAACTCGCCATCTCGGATGGCGTCCGGCAGATGACCGAATTCTTCTATCAACCGTTCATAGACGGGACGCTTGAAATGCACGATCTCAGCGGTGATGTCGTTGAGGTCCGCCCAGCGCCACTCATCAAATTCGACGGGCGCTCCCTTGGGTGGGTGTGAGATGTTTATCTCATCATCATTGCCGTCGAAGATAAACGCGAACCAGGCTTGTTTCTGACCGCGATATTTGCCCTTCAGGCCCTTGCCCAGAATTTCATCGGGCAAATCATATTTGAGCCATTTCCTGCATTTGAGAAGTTTGCGGGCGGTCGTGACGCCTGTCTCCTCCCACAATTCACGCGTGGCTGCGGCCAGGGGCTTCTCGCCATCGTCAATGCCGCCTTGGGGCAGTTGCCACAGGTTCGGACCATGGCTTTCACTGTTTTTGCGCCGGTGGCCCAGCCAAATCTGGCCTTGTTTGTTGAACAGTGCAACGCCTGCGCACCGCCTGTAACCAAGCTTCATCTTCAGCTTGGCAATCTCCTTGGCGCGGTCGTCGTTGCTGGCCGGCTTCGCCGTCTTCTTTGCCATGAGGGTCTCACCGTGATCCGACTTGGGAGCGCGCCACGTCCGTTGGGTTCGCCAGCGCTGAGATTGGCACCACATCGATGCCCTTCTTTTCCGCAGCTTTTACCCATTCGGCGATGCGCCGTATGGAAGCCGGATAGGCTGATGCTGTGGCGATGGCAACGCCTTGCTCGCGCGCTGCTTGCTCAAGCTTAAGCAATTGCGCCTGGACCGCGTCCGCTTCAGGGTTTGCGTCCAGCAGCAGGCCGGACTTAACGAATGGCATGCCCAGGGAAGCAGCCAGAGAGCCGGCCTCGCTGCGCAAGGCTGATCCGTCATCAAGATACATCAGGCCGCGGCTGTTCAACTCCTGCATAAGCCCCTGCATGGCGGCGCGGTTGGCCGCGAAGCGGGCCCCCATGAAGTTCATCACGCCCACATAATTGCTGATGCGCCCTAGCACCCAGTGCAGGCGCTTACGATTTTCGTTTTGGTCGATGTCCACCCGTAATGTGTGGGGTCCGGGATCGTTGATAGGATAGTCAAACGGCTCAAGCGGCGCTTGAATCATCAACTCGTGGCCGTCACGGCGGGCTTTTTCCACCCAGCGTTGCAGGGAATTGCCATAGGGCGCGAAGGCGAGGGTCACCGCGCCGGGCAGCCGGTCAATGGCGTCCTCCGTGCCAGTTTGGCTCAAGCCAAGGCCGCCAACCACGATGGCCACACGGGCAGTACCAAAGCCTCCCGATGCACCAAGGGGGCGTTGATAGGTTTCCAATGGCGTTCTGCCATCTGCTGCGCGCTTGGGCAGGTCGCCATAGACCGTGCTGTCGACCAAATCTGGATCGGGTAAATGGCTCAGGCGCGGTTCAATATCAGCTCCACCCCCCACGGTGCGGATGATGATGTCATCATTGGTGGGGATGGTGTCGTCGCCGGGCACCAGCTCTGTGAGGGTTGCCACGTTCTGGATTTGCGCTCCGGGATTGGTGCCTATTGGCTCCTGACCAAGCACCAGCCCTTCCGGCAGCTCTTCGCCCTCGGTGATTTGCAGGACCGCCACGTCTTTTACGTCAAATGTGTTGGTGGGTGCGTCCACCCGCGAGACAAGCATAGGTTCGCCGCCGTGGGGATCGTCTGTCAGTACGATCCAGCTGAACATGGATATGCTCACCGCAGCCGTGAGCAGACCGCTCCATTTAAGCAATTTGCGGCCGAAGGGCTTTGCAGTGCCTCTGGCGGGCGGGGCGATAGGTTTTTGCAGCTCGTCCATGTCCAACCCGTTTCGCTTGCAGCGGCCGATTCGCCGCCTCTGGGTCAGGCTATTGCGATTTGTTTACCAATTGCTTTTCATCTCAAACATGGTTTCCAAAAAGTGAAGGGGGCCGTGGCCCCCTCTGCGATCGTCATATCAGAACCTACGGCCCAACCTTTGAGCCTGGTCGGAATCCTAGTTCGGGACGCCTAGTTTGGGACGCCTAGTTTGGGACGGGGGCGTCCACGTCCGGTGGGAAGCTGGGATCGGTTTCCACGCCACGCAGCAGATCCATGGCATAGGCCAACTGAACGTCGTCCTTCGGGTCCGCTGGTACATAGGAAGACGAGCCTGTCCGGGTATCAGCCTCTTTATTGTCGTCCACTTCGGCGCCCAGCTCATCGTCGGGCTTGCCGTCCTCGCCAACTTCGATGTGGCCCCGCAGGTCTGCTTCCGTGCGCTCGAAGGTGCGGCGGCCCTGCAGCTCTTCGGGCAGTGGCTGGTTCACAACAATGTCCGGCGCGATGCCTTTAGCCTGAATGCTCTTGCCCGAGGGTGTGTAGTAGAGCGCCGTCGTCAGGCGTAGGGCGCCATTTCCGCCCAGTGGAATGATGGTTTGCACCGAGCCTTTACCGAAGGAGCGGGAGCCGACAATCGTTGCGCGCTTGAGATCTTGCAGGGCACCGGCCACGATCTCGGAAGCTGATGCGGAGCCGCCATTCATCAAAATGACCACGGGCTTGCCGTTCACCATGTCGCCGGGGCGGGCGTTGAAGCGCTTGTTCTGCTGCGGATCACGGCCGCGCAGGGACACGATCTCCCCGCGGTCCAGGAACGCATCCGACACACTGACCGCCTGATCCACCAAGCCACCAGGGTTCAGGCGCAGATCGAGCACATAGCCCTTCACATTTTCTTCGCCCAACTCGTCGTTGATTTTCTCGATGGCGCGGGTGAGGCCATCAAAGGTCTGACCTGTGAAAGAGGTGATCTTGATGTACCCGATATCGTCGCCTTCCACGCGGCTTCGGACGGCCTGCAACCTGATGACTTCGCGGGTCAGTGTCACATCGATTGGACCATCGGCACCTTCCCGCACAAGGGTCAGATCAATGTCTGAGCCGACATTTCCGCGCATGAGATCCACCGCTTCCCGAAGCGTCAGACCCCGGGTCGGTTCGCCATCGATTTCAAAGATCAGATCGTTTGGCAGCACACCAGCGCGGGCGGCGGGGGTGCCGTCCATGGGGGTGATGACCTTCACCAACTCGGTGTCTTGATCTAGTGTCACCTCTATGCCCAAACCGCCAAACTGACCGCGGGTCTGGGTCTGCATGTCGGAAAATTCGCGGCTGTTGAGATAGCCCGAATGCGGATCGAGGCTTGTTAGCATGCCCTTGATCGCAGCTTCCACCATGTCCGCCTCGCCAGGTTCGTCGACATAGTTGGCGCGCACGCGCTCAAAAATATCACCGAAAATGTTCAGCTGGCGAAAGGTCTCGGAAGATGCGGCATTGGCTGAAACGCCCAGGCCGGCGGTGCCGGACATGAGGGTCACTGCGGTGGCGCCCATAACGGCACCAGCAAACATGAATGACAATTTGCGGATCATAGCGGCTTCTCTCTTACGTTTGGGCGAGATTTGGCACCCATCTCATTCATATTTTATACTCAACCACGGCCAGAACGCGGCAGGTTCGCGCCGGTTGCACCTGATTGTGCCTCGCCAGCGCTGGATTGTTCAAGCCCGCTATTGGTCGGGCGCCACCATGGCGCGGGGTCCACGGGCACGCCATTTGCCCTGAACTCCACATAGAGCAGTGGACGGTCTGAGGCTACATCCAGGCTGGCCGCACTCGCAAGGGCGGCTTGACCCATGCGACCAATCGGCTCCCCGGCCAAGACGAACTGGCCAATCTTTACATCCGTTGAGGCCATTCCGGCCATGACAATGTGGTGATCATCGCCGGCGTTGAGAATAATGAGCTGCCCGAAAGCGCGGTATTCACCGGCATAAAGCACCCAACCGTCTGCAGGCGTAACGATCGTGGCGTTTGGCCGCGCCGCAAAAAGCACGCCTTGGGTCTGATCCAGGCTCTCGCTGCTTTCGCCAAAACTCTTAACCTCAACACCCGCCGTTGGCCGTGCCAATTTGCCCTTGGCCAGTGAAAAGGCGATGGCCGGGGCCAGACGCGCTGTGTTGGCAGATGCAATAGCCGCCAGTCGCTCCCGCTCCTGCTGTGCGGCTTCAGCATCCCGTTCGGCGAGAAGACGTTGCTCTTCTAGCTTGCGGGCTGCATCGGCGGCGGCCGCCTGGCGGGCAGCATCCGCTGCGGCTTCGATTTCTGTTTCCAGCGCCGCTATGAGTTCATTGAGCGAGGTGGCGCGGGCAGCCAAGGCTTCCGCGCGCGCGCGTTCTGCGGTCAACTGCTCTTTCACATCGGCTTCGAGTTGCGCTTTCTCATCGAGTAACAGGGCCACGCGTTTGTTTTCTTCCAGCAGATCATTGGCCTGTGCCCGGAATGTTGTTTGGGCAGTCAGTTCCGTGGCTTTCAGGTCCCGCAACTCGGTCAGGTCGGCGAGCAGCGCATTTGTCTCATCGCGCATCTCGGGCACCACGGCACCCATCAATATGGCGCTGCGCACATTTTCCAGCGCATCTGTGGGCCCCACCAGCAGGGCGGGGGGCGGATTGCGGCCCATGCGCTGCAAGGCCGCCAACACTTGAGCCAAAAGCTCGCGCCGCTCAGCAAACGATTGGCGCAGAACATCCTCTCGCGCGCCGAGCGCCAACAAGCGCTCTTCGGTGTTTGAGATAGAGGTTTCCAGCGCCTGCACGCGGCTTGCCGCTTCAATCAGCGCGGTATTGAGGCTTTGCCGGTCGACGCGGATGATCTCGACCTCATTTTCGAGGGCTGTGATCGTTTCGCGGGTCAGGGCCGCCGCCCCTTCAATCTCGGCAAGTTGCTGGGAGCGTTCGGAGCGTTTGCGCAGGAGTTCCGGGTCAGGGGCCAGATCGGGGGCCAAATCTGTGGCCAGGTCAGAAGCAAGGTCGCCGACCGGGGTACGAGGGCCTGCTTGACCGCCCTCCACTTGCTGGGCAAGCGTCGCCATGTGTGGCGGCAGCGCCACCAGTGCAAAGACGCAGGCTACGTATATGGAGACGGTGCGAAGCAAAGCGGTCCTGATTGCAAAGTGAAGCTGTCGAACGTTAGCGAAGCACCGCTAACGGCTGATTAAGCATAGTCATCGCGCCATAAATGCCAAACTGACCGCCGCTGTCTTTGTCGTTGTCTTTGACACGGCCACTGCCGCTGCCGCTGGTCTAGCGCCAGTGCCGAATTTCAATCGCGATGATAAGGGTGGCCGGTGAGTATGGTGGTGGCGCGGTACAATTGCTCGGTAGCCATCACCCGGGCAAGCTGGTGCGGCCAAGTCATGCGGCCGAAGCGCAGAACGTGATTGGCCCGTGCCAACAGCGCCGGGCCGTGGCCATCCGGCCCGCCCAGGGCGACTGCAAGGTTTGGCGTGCCCCCGTCCAAATTCGTGCGCACAATGGCGGCCAGCTTGCGCGAGGATATATCTTCACCACGCTCGTCGAGGGCAATGAGACAGTCCGACGGGCTCACTTTCGCAAGAAGCCTCTGCGCCTCGTCGGCCTTGCGCTCATCGGTTATGGGCTGTCGTGCTTCCGTGATTTCCAAGGTATCGGCTTGGCTTATGCCAAGGCCGCGCCCCGACTTGCCCAGCCGGTCCATATAGGCGTCGGCCAGTTCGGTCTCCGGCCCACGTTTCATGCGGCCAACCGCCAAAAGGGTAAGCCGCATGGCGTCAGTTAGTGGCGTCTTCGGCGGTGTTGGGCCGCATGTCCGGGGTCGCCCACATTTTCTCGAGCGCGTAGAACTCCCGCACTTCGGGGCGGAAGATGTGTACGATCACGTCGCCCGCATCTATCAACACCCAATCACAGGTGGGTAGGCCTTCCACCTTTGCGGCGCCGTCGCCCAGTTTCTTGATGTCGCGCAAAACCTTGTCTGCCACTGCGCCCACATGGCGGTGGGACCGGCCCGATGCGATGACCATGTGATCGCCAATGGACGATTTGCCAGCGATGTCGATGGTGTTGATGTCTTCGGCTTTAGAATCCTCGAGCGTTTCAAGAATGGTGCTCAGAAGATCAGTTCCGGTGCCAGCAGCCTTTGCCTGCGATTGTGGGGGCTGCGATCCGGTTTGCGTTGCAGTGCTCAGTTTAGCCTCACGGGTTGATGGCCGACTCTATGGCCGACAATGGCAGTGTGTGCATCTTCGTGTGATGATTCAAGGACGGCTGCGACACACCGCTTCGCCAAACGTCACAAAAGGTGCCTATATGCCCTGTTTTTTAGCCCTCAGCGCCGTTGATGATTGCGACGAACGCGGGCCGTGCAGAAATGTCCAGGCGGGTGGATCCATCCTGGCCAGGCGTTGGGCGTCGCTTTCGTCCAACCTGTGGCGGCGCAAAAACTGGGCGGCGGGGGCGGACAGGAAGCTGAGTGTCGATCCTGGCCGGTCTATCACCGCGATGGGCACCGAGGCCGCGATGGCCTGCCAGTGCTGCCAGCGGTGAAATTGCGCCAGATTGTCGGCACCCATGATCCAGACGAAGTTCACCATCGGATTGCGCGTCTGCACTGTGGCTATCATGTCGGCGGTGAAGCGGCTGGGATAGGTGGCTTCGAATGCCGTCACCTTGATCCGGCGGTCATCTATCACGCCGCGAGAGGCCGCCATGCGGTCGGCCAGAGGGGCGAGGCTGCTTGTATCCTTTAATGGGTTGCCAGGCGTCACGATCCACCACAGTTGGTCGAGGCCCAACCGCATAAGGGCGGTTTCCGCAACCAGTAAGTGACCGCCATGGGGCGGGTTGAAGGAGCCACCGAACAGGCCCACCCGCATGCCCGGCTCCACATGGGGCATATGTAGGTCGGCCCGGGCGAGACCGGGAAAGATCAAACTGTCTGGGCCGGAGCCGCCGGATGCGTCGGACATGAGCGGTCTCGAGATCGTGTTGCGCTCAGACCGGGCGGGTCTGGCCCTTGCCGCGCACGCGGTAGTTGAAGCTGGTAAGCTGCTCCACGCCCACCGGGCCACGGGCATGCATCTTGCCGGTGGCGATGCCGATCTCGGCCCCCATGCCAAACTCGCCGCCATCGGCAAATTGCGTGGAGGCATTGTGCAGAAGGATGGCGCTGTCCAATTCGCCAAAGAAGCGGTCGGCCTTGCTGTCACTCTCGGTCAAAATGCTCTCAGTGTGGCTAGAGCCATGGGTGCGGATGTGGTCCATTGCACCGTCAATATCCGGCACCACGCGGGCTGCGATGTCCATAGACAGATATTCATGACCCCAATCATCGTCCGTGGCGGCCACCACGCGGTCGTCCATGTCCTGCACCTGCGGGCAACCGTGCACGGTCACGCCGGCATCGATAAGATCCTTGATCAATATCACACCCAGGTCATGGGCGATGGGCTCATCGATGAGCAGGCATTCGGCCGACCCGCAAATGCCGGTGCGGCGGGTTTTGGAGTTCACCACCACTTCCCTGGCCATATCGTGGTCTGCGGTCCGCTCCACATAGATATGGCAGATGCCTTCGAGGTGGGCGAACACCGGCACACGGGCGTCGGATTGCACACGGCCCACAAGGCCCTTGCCGCCCCGGGGCACGATTACATCCACGTTGCCGCCGAGGCCGGCGAGCATCTCGCCAACAGCGGCGCGATCCGTGGTGGGCACCATCTGGATGCAATCTTCCGGCAGATTCGCAGATTTGAGACCCCGCATCATGGCTTCGTGGATGGCGGTGGAGGTGTGGAAGCTGTCCGAGCCTCCGCGCAGGATCACGGCATTGCCCGCCTTCAGGCACAGGGCCCCGGCGTCGGCCGTCACGTTGGGGCGGCTTTCATAGATCACGCCGACAACGCCCAAGGGCGTGCGCACGCGGGAAATATCGAGGCCGTTGGGGCGCTTCCAGTTCGCGATCACTTCGCCCACGGGGTCGGGTAGCTCGGCGATGGCGCGGATGCCGGCCACCATGTCATCAATGCGGACTTGCGTAAGGTTCAACCGGTCCAGAAAGGATGCCGCCATGCCGCTCTCGCGGCCATTTTCCATGTCCACGGCGTTGGCGTTCAGAATATCGTTGGATGCCCGCGCCACATGGTCGGCCATGGCGATGAGCGCCGCATATTTACGCTCGGAGCTGGCGGAGGCAAGCGGTCGTGCGGCGGCCCGGGCGCGGGTGCCCACATCAGCCATCACGGCCTGAACGTCTGTTTTGTCCAGCATCTCACTCGTCTCCATCAGGATCGTGGGTGCCCGAAAGCACCATGTCGTTTCGGTGTATCATCTCTGCGCGTCCGGCAAAACCGAGCAGCGCCTCCACTTCATGGGAGCGGTGGCCCGCCAGTTTGCGGGCGTCTGGTGCGTCATAGGCAGCTATACCGCACCCCAGGGTGGTTCCGTCGGCACCCTCAATGTTCACCGTGTCACCCCGGGCAAAGTCTCCGGTGACGGATTTCACGCCTGCGGGCAGCAGGCTCTTGCCCGCGGTCAACGCCTTGGCCGCCCCAGCGTCCACCACCAGTTTTCCAGCCCCGGACAATTGTCCGGCTATCCATTTCTTGCGGGCGCTTCGGGGTGTGCCATGGGGCAGAAACCATGTGCATCGAGCGCCATTTTGTATGGCGGCCAAAGGTGCGTTTTGCTTTCCGTCGGCGATCACCATGGCGCAACCGCCTTCGGTGGCGATGGCTGCGGCGTCGACTTTGGTTTTCATGCCGCCGCGGGACAATTCTGATCCCGCTGCCCCTGCCATCGCCATAATGTCCGGGGTGATGCGTTTCACCATGGGGATGTGTTCGGCGTTCGGATTGTCGGCGGGGGGCGCAGTGTAAAGACCATCAATATCCGACAAGAGCACCAGACAGTCCGCGCCGGTCATGGTGGCGACGCGGGCGGCCAACCGGTCATTGTCGCCATAGCGGATTTCGCTTGTCGCTACGGTGTCGTTTTCATTGATGACGGGCACAGCCCCGTGGGTGAGGAGGGTCTCAACGGTGGCGCGGGCGTTGAGGTAGCGGCGGCGTTCTTCCGTGTCGGCGAGGGTGAGCAGCACCTGGCCTGCACGAACCTGATATGCACCAAGCGCTTCTGACCAGGCCCGTGCCAGCGCGATCTGACCCATGGCCGCGGCTGCCTGGCTTTCCTCGAGTTTCAGCGCGCCAGAGGGTAGGCCCAGCAGGCCGCGCCCCATGGCGATGGCACCAGATGAGACGATCAGAACATCTGCGCCATTGGATTTGAGATCTGCAAGGTCTTTGCACAAGGCTTCCAGCCAAGCTGCGCGCAAGCCGGTTTGTCGGTCCACCAGAAGGGCGGAGCCGATTTTCACCACAAGTCGTCTGGCGCGTCCTATCGATAGCGTGTCGGCCATCAGTAGAGCGCGTCTTCCTCATCGTCGTAGGTGTTTTCGCGTGGGTCGATTTCGGGCAGCGGCTTGGCGAACCGCTTTTCCGCATCGGTAGGCTCTCGCTCTTCTTCGCGGGCCTCTTCAATATGCTCCATCAACGCCCGCAGGGCTTCGTCCACATTCGTGCGGGTGGCTGACGACAGATGAATGGGTGTTTTGCCTGCCGCTTTTTTCAAAGCCTTGGACTTTTCTTTGACCGTATCAGCATCCACCGCATCGCATTGGGACAGAGCCAGCACTTCGATCTTGTCGCCAAGGTCGTGGCCATAGGCTTCCAGTTCGCCGCGAATGGTTTTGTAGGCTTCCGCCACATTCTCTTCCTGGGCGGAGACTAGGTGCAGGAGGACGCGGGTGCGCTCGATATGACCGAGAAAGCGGTCGCCAATGCCGACGCCTTCATGGGCGCCTTCAATGAGGCCGGGAATGTCTGCGATTACGAACTCGCGCCCGTCCACTTTTGTGACGCCGAGATTTGGGTGCAGCGTGGTGAAGGGGTAGTCGGCAATTTTGGGCTTCGCCGCGGTGACCGTGGCAAGAAAGGTGCTTTTGCCCGCATTGGGCAGGCCCACAAGGCCGGCGTCTGCTATGAGTTTTAGCCGCAACCAAACCCATTGCTCTTGGCCTTCAAGGCCGGGGTTGGCGCGGCGTGGAGCCTGGTTGGTGGATGTCTTGAACCGCGCGTTGCCAAACCCGCCATTGCCGCCTTTGGCGATGGTCCAGGTTTCGCCGACTTCCGTCAGATCCTTGAGCAGGGTCTCATTGTCCTCAGCATAGATTTGCGTGCCTGCGGGTACCTTCAAGATCAGATCTTCGCCCGCCGCGCCGGTGCGGTTACGGCCCATACCATGGCCGCCCACGGGGGCCTTGAAATGCTGTTTGTAGCGGTAGCCGATGAGCGTGTTCAAATTGTCCACGGCTTCGAAGGTCACATCGCCTCCGCGTCCGCCGTCGCCGCCATCGGGACCACCCAATTGCACATATTTCTCGCGGTGAAACGAAATCGAACCCGCGCCGCCGTCGCCGGAGCGGGTGTAGATCTTGGCTTGGTCAAGAAATTTCATCGAGTGAACTTCACGGGTTTGGCGTGCTTCAATTGCCCGCCATGGGAAAGCGTTGGCCCGCCTGATAGCGCAGGCGGGCCGGTTCGTCACGTTTTGCCCGTAGCGTTTTGGCTCAGGATCGCGCCGGCCGATTCACCGCCCTCGTGGACCTCTAGCGTTTCCGAGGTCTTCGTGCGAATTCATCCGGCGTGAGCCTGTAATGCGTCACTGGAACTGACCCCTTGAGAGAAGTTGAGCGAATGAGCCCAACACCCGTGCGCTGGAAACCCAGCCCTTCAAGTATCGCGCGGCTGCCATCATTTATCATGCGCGCCGACGAGATGATTTCCGGCACTTCGCCTGTGTTGAACAGGGCACTCACCAACGCTTCCGCTGCCTCAGACATATAGCCGCGACGCCGGAACGGGCGGCCAAGCCAGTAGCCCAGGACCAGATTGCCATCGACGCGGTCCACAGCCACCATGCCCATGAACTCGCCGCTTTGATCATTCGGCAGCTTGGCCGTAATGGCGAACCGAAGATGGCCGCGGGGGCCAGCATCCAGCGTGTCCACCAGAAAGTCGTTGGCATCATCCAGCGTGTAGGGGTGGGGAATGCGGGCCGTCATTTCGGCCACAGTGCGGTCGTTTGCCAGTTCGGCCAGCGCATGGGCATCTGCCATTACCGGCTTTCGCATCACCAGATTGCGCGCCACGATCGCCTTGCCGACCTTCGCTTCAAGAGCGGGGAGGGAGGGTGTTCCGGTCCGTGCGGCAACCATGGTCTTTTCCAGTTCGGTTTGGCCGTTTCAAAAGGGCAATAAAAAAGGGAGAGGAAGCGAACGGCGCTTCCTCTCCCCGATTTGTGTGAAGGCTTTAAGACCTTCTGACCGGGCTTTGGAGAGCGCCGGTCACGTTTTGTGTGTTCCGGCTATTCTGCGGCTACCGCCTTCGGCATCACAGATACGTAGGTGCGGCCATTGGCTTTCTTGGCGAAAGACACGGCACCTTCGGACTTTGCGAATAGGGTGTGGTCTTTGCCCATGCCAACATTCACGCCGGCATGCCAACGGGTACCGCGCTGGCGCACGATAATGTTGCCTGGAATGACGGCTTCGCCGCCGAATTTTTTAACGCCAAGGCGTTTGGACTCTGAATCGCGTCCGTTGCGCGAGGAGCCGCCTGCTTTTTTATGTGCCATTTTAGCTCTCCATAGCTCCTGTTGCAGGAGCACGGGCATCCAGTTTGATGCCGTTGTACAGGTTCTTGTGTCGTTTGGCCAGTTGAGTTGTGCCCAACCGGTCAATTGTTGGTTTGAGGGCTGCCGGAAGGCTAGGAAGCCATCTCTTTAGCTTGCGCCTGCCAGTCTTCGATCTGGGCAGTTGAGAAGGGCATATAGTCGTCGACCTTCTGGATTTCATCCGCCGTCAGAGCTGCGATCTGTGCAAAGGTGGTGATGCCCTGTTCGTTCAACTGGCGCTCGGCCACTTTGCCAATACCCTTGATTTTGGTCAGCTGGTCAGGCTCGCCGGCGGGCGCTGTGAACAGCGGGCCTTCGGGCGCTTCCTTGGCCACGCCGTTTTCAGTGGGCTCTTCTTTCTTGGCAGGCTTCTTCTTGTCGTCAGAAGAGGTAGCGCTTGCCACGGCGGCTGCGCCAGCGGCGACAGCGGCTGTGCCAGCCACGGCTGCGGCTGCGATGCCAGCTTTGGCCAGAACGGACAGGCCGGAATTGTTGGTGTTTTTCGGGCGGGCAACACCGGAAGCCTTTTTCTTGGGCTTGGCTCCGCCGGTCAGCACTTCCAGCACCTGCACTTGCGTATAGTGCTGGCGGTGGCCACGGGTGCGGCGCGAGTTCTGGCGACGGCGCTTTTTGAATGCGATCACCTTGCGGCTCCGGCCCTGGTCCATCACCTCGGCGGTTACAATTGCGCCTTCAATGGTTGGGGAGCCAATCGTTGCGTCGGCACCTTCACCCACCATCAAAACTTCTGAAAATTCGATCAGAGTGCCTGGCTCCGCGTCCAGTTTCTCGACCTTGATGACATCGTCTTCGGCGACGCGATATTGCTTACCGCCGGTTTTGATGACTGCGAACATTGCTTTTTCCTTATGCTCAAATCCGGTCTGCCGCGCGTCCAAATAACGGAGACGGTGCCGGTCTTTTTGTCAGTCTATGTGTTTGCGAGCCGCGCGCGCAGGGCGTGCGTTTTTTGGCTCTGCGGCCATAAGCGTCAATGACGCCCTAAAGTCAAGCTGAACAGCGGTTTTACTGATCGCAAGGCACCTCTAGCGACTTGAATAAGAGCCGCGCCTCCTCTAAACGCTGTCGCTGTTCGGTAAGCCAGAGCCAAGACCAGCTCACCAGACGTCCCGAACAATCGGAGAGCTGCCGGAGTGGTCGAACGGGGCGGTCTCGAAAACCGTTGTGCTGGCAACAGTACCTAGGGTTCGAATCCCTAGCTCTCCGCCATTTTCTGTTTCACGCTCAGTTCGCTTCGCTCACTCGCTCCAACGGGGCGGGCGAAAGCTCGGGCCGCGTTTGCGGCTTTGCTTTCGGATTGGAGTTTATGACCCCCCGCGGACTTCTCTAGCAGCGGTCTTGAGCTTCAGCGCTGCTATGACGACTGATCAATCGTCGTCGTCATCATCATCATCATCGTCGTCGTCATTATCGTTGTTATTGCCGCCGCCATTACCGCCAGCATTTCCATTGCCACCGCTATTTGCATTTCCGTTATTACCTCCACCGTTGGCCGGTGGGTTGGAGGGCGCTGTCGGCTGGCTGTTGGTGTCAGGCGTTGTCGCCGGAGTTGTTGATGGAGTGGTCTGCGGAGTCGTAGCCGGTGGCGCTGAGGGGGCGGGTGCCGGGGTCGTCTCCGGTCCTGCAGCGGGAACTGGATTGGGCGTTGGGGCTGGAGTCGTATTTGGGTTCGGGCTTGGAGTTGGATTTGGATTTG
>JBCDIB010000022.1:0-15260 GCA_038749385.1 Pseudomonadota bacterium
TCCCGAATGAGCGCGTAAAGAGCTGGAATGCCCAGCAAGGTCTGACTGCCGACCGCACCATTGCCGTATAATTGCCAGACGCTCTTTGCCGCCTGCGTGTACCGCTCAGACAGGCGTCCTTCGGGTACACCAGTTTCGTCCACGGGTTTGGTGGGTTGCAACGAATGGTAGCGACCATGCACCGGATGGCCCCAAAACGGCCCGCGCCCGCCAAAGGCAAATTCATTGATGTTATCCGCCACCTCGAACCGATTGGAGGCATTGTCCGCCCTGTCCTGCACCTGGGTGGACAGCACGGACCAAAGTTCCTTCCAATGCGGCTTACGGGCAATTCGCTCCGCCGCGCCCTTTGGATAGCCAAATGCGAAATCGAACCCTGCAAACAGGCGTTTGCCATCGCGCAAAGCCTCGTGGCAGATGCGGCTCACAATACCCATTGCCTCGCGCCGGGTTGGCGGATTGCGCTGCGCCAATTCGACAACCTTGCCACCGCGATTTTCAGCCAAGCAAATCCAGATAGAGTTGGCGTCCTTCACCGGCTTGTTTGAAGCCGACCAGTCGACGATCAGATATTGGTCAAACAGCGGCACGGCGCGACAGCCCTATTTCTTTTCCATGGAGCGCGGACCGTGCGGGTGGTCGGCGTGCGGGTATGGATGGTGCGTGTGGCCATGGTCATGTGAATGGCCGTGCGAATGATCATGGGAATGGGCGTGGCCGTGTTCATGGTGATGTGCATGACCGTGTGAATGCTGACCATCCAGCGGTGCGGGCGATGCGTGGCTGTGGACCGGCGTAAACGGCAGATCATGCTTCGCGCAAAATTCTGGATCGCGGCAAGAAGCGTCGCAATCGCCTTTGCACGGACAATTCTCCAGGCCGCCGCCAATACCCTCTACGTGATGGTGGTGACTTTCCTGCGGCAGACCCACCTGGTCTTCAAAGCCAAGCACCTGCGCACGATATTTGCACATCGCGCAATTCATGGCGGTCTGACCTTCAATGATTTCCATCGCGCGTTCTTTGAAGGTCGCAATGACCTGGTCGTGGTTTCCCAGATAACTCGCCTTGGCGAATTGAATATCGGGGTGCCGCTCGGCCGCATCATCGGTGTACTTATAAATGCGCTTGATAAGCACACCGGTGAACAGAAAATATGGCGCAACGATCACCCGTTTATAGCCAAGCCTCGCTGCGTGCTCGAGCCCCGGCTCCACAAGAGGAAATGTCACGCCGGAATAGCATACTTCGCCCCAGCCAAAGCCAAAGCCTTCCCAAAGCAAGCGCATTACCTTTGAAATGTTGGAGTTTGCGTCGGGATCAGATGAACCACGTCCCACAACCATCAACAGCGTGTCTTCTTTCGCCACCTCGCCCTGGGTGGCGTCGGCCTCATCGATAGCCGCTTGGATGCGGTCTGCAGCAGAGCGCATCATCTTTGGGTCAATCCCAAGCTCACGACCGTAATCGATACGAATGTCATGCTGGGCCGCATATGTATTTAGCACCGACGGAATATCGTTTTTCGCGTGACCGGCAGCGAAAAGCATTCCCGGCACGGCCAGCACGCGGGTGACCCCTTGCTCGCGCAGACTGTCTAGCCCGGAAGCGATCACCGGATTACAGAATTCCAGATAGCCATATTCAACAGGCACATCCGGCATCATGTCCCGCAGGCCCTCGGCGACGGTGGAAAACTCGCGAGCTGCATTCTGGTTTCGGCTGCCATGACCGCACACCATCACGCCGATTTTTTCTTGCTGGCTCATGCTGTGGCCTCAGCTTCGCACTCTTCAGTATCAGGCTCGACAGTCTCATCATCCTCGTCCATCTCGCCCCGCAGCTTGGCAATTGCGGCGCCTATGGCGATCGCGGCGGCGCCCGCACCCAGTGCAATCCAGTGGCCGTGACCGGCCATTTCGCCAAAATGGCCGATATGAGCAAATGCAGGTTTTACCGCCGTCGCAAACGCCAAACTGGAACCGTAAATAATTGCTGCGCGGACCATGCCCCACCTCTTGCGTTTAGTCGTGCCGGGGCGGCGAAAGAAAACCTTCGCGAAAAACGGTTCCGGACTTTTGGCCCCCTATTGGGTCGACCGCACCGGACTGTTTCTCAGCCGCCATTGGCACCGTTGAGGCACTGGCTTAGGTGGCGGAGCTTGCCGGGTCAAACAAGAAAGCGACTTCTTCTGTCCGATAGAAGAAACACTGGTGCCGCACTCCATCGCAGTCTAAGCGCAGGGCCATGGAACTCGCTGAATCCACCATCGCTTTGCTTATTTTGGCTGCCTTTGTGGCAGGTTTCATCGACTCGATTGCAGGCGGTGGCGGCCTGATCGCGATTCCCGCTTTGCTGATTGCAGGCTTACCGCCTCTCACTGCGCTTGGCACCGGCAAATTGCAGGCCCTGTTTGGCGCGGGCGTGGCGGCCATCGCCTATGCCCGAGGCGGGCATGTGAATCTTTGGAAACTCGCACCCCTCGCCATGATCGCTTTTGCAGGCTCTGTGTGCGGAGCATTGCTGGCCACGACACTGCCCACAGATTTTCTGGCAGCGGTCATGCCCATCGCGCTGATCGCGATCGCGCTCTATTTCGGCATCAAACCCGATCCCGGCGAACTGCAACGCACAGCACGGATACCATTTGCGTTTTTTGCAGGCATGGTCGCGCCACTGATTGGTTTCTATGATGGGGTTTTCGGCCCCGGCGCAGGCTCGTTCTACATGCTGGCTTACGTTGCGCTCGCCGGTTACGGCCTGCTCAAAGCAACGGCCCACACCAAGCTGCTGAACTTCGCGTCCAACGTAGGCGGCTTTTTGGTATTCGCCGCCGGCGGTACCCTGCTGTGGAGCGTAGGCTTGATGATGGGCGCTGCCCAAATTGCCGGAGCGATGTTGGGCGCAAAACTTGCCATGAAAAATGGCAGCCGCGTAATCAAGCCGCTCTTGGTTTTCACCTGCCTCGCTATGGCGGGACGCCTGCTGCTGGCCTAGCGAAGCACCATCAATCCAGCCTGACTGCGCCCCGGTTCTGCTTTATTTCACCGCGTTGTTTTTTGGCCTCAAGACGTCGCTTTTTCGAGCCCAGAGTTGGCCTCGTGGCAATGCGCTTTCGTGGCTGAATGTTCGCGTCGCGGATGAGCTTTTTCAACCGTTCCAGAGCGTCACGACGGTTGGCTCCTGCGTGCGGTGCCGCTCCGCATGAATGACAATTTCGCCCTCTTTGGTTAGCCGCGAGTCCCCGGAACCCAGGATCCGCGCCTTCACCCGCTCCGGCAGGCTGGGTGACCCCGCCACATTGAAGCGAAGCTGCACGGCGCTGGATGTTTTGTTGACGTTCTGCCCACCCGGGCCGGACGCACGCACAAACACTTCCACGATTTCCCAGTCGTGCAGCGTGATGGCGCGGGTGATGTTGATACCGGACATGAAACCTATGTGGTGCCCTCGCGCAGCGCGGCCACCGCATCCGCAAATTCTTCCAGCGCTGCTTCGCCCTTGGGTGTCAGGCGATAGATGCCCCTGTCCACCCGTTCGAACCACCCGTAATGATCCGCCGACATGATCATCCGTGCCCGCTCAACCCCAGTGGATTGGGCAACAAGGGACGCCTTGGTTGGCCCGGCGCTGCGCAGGCACACAACACACCGCAGCGCGTCCTGCCGATAGGCAGTCAACATGGGCCGGGCCTTGGCACTACCCCCTGCCATAGGGTCTCCCACACGCCGCGTAAATTCTCGCAGCAGCCGCTGGTTCTTAATCTTGGATATGCGCGGCGCGTAAGGCCCGGGGTCGAGATGTGCCTCCACAAAACTGTCCTTGGCACGCACTGTCAGCAGCCCCAGTCCAAGCCGCCGACAAATCGCTACATTTCTCTTGAGCGACGCCTGAAACGGCTTTCCCTTGCCGCGTGGCACAGCGATGTAAACGCTGTCGGTAATGGACTGTCGCTCGATAGCTTGATGTAAAAGCGTGAGCGAAAAGCCGATCTTCAACTCCACGATTACCGGCGGCTCGTGTCCGCGGACAGCCACAACATCGGCTGCCCCCACCTCACCCTTGACCTCATAGCCCTGACCTTCAAGGAAGGCTTTGACGGGTGGATAAAGGTCTGTTTCGACCGGTTTACTCAGAACTCCACGCCCTTCTGCGCTTTCACACCAGACCGGAAAGGATGTTTCACCATCTCCATTTCGGTTACCAGATCGGCTGCGTCCATCAGCTGGTCCTTGGCGTTGCGACCCGTGATGATGACGTGCTTCATCTCCGGGCGTTGGTCCAGAACCTCCAGCACTTCTTCCAGTGGCAGATAATCGTAGCGCAGCACGATATTCAGTTCATCCAGCAGCACCATGTCGTGTTCGCCATCGAGAATGAACGCCTTGGCCTTTTCCCAAGCCTGGCGCGCGGCATCAATATCGCGCTGGCGGTCTTGGGTCTCCCATGTGAAGCCCTCTCCCATGGTAGCCATGGACACCTGGTCGCCGAGTTTTTCCAAGATGACGCGCTCGCCCGTGCCCCATTTGCCCTTCACAAACTGCACAACGGCAACCTTCATACCATTGCCGAGCGCCCGGAAAACCATGCCGAAGGCGGCAGTGGACTTACCTTTGCCTTTGCCGGTGTGGACCATCAGCAAACCCTTCTCGATGGTCTTAGTGGCCAACATTTTGTCCCGTGCAGCCTTCTTCTTCTTCATCTTCTCGGCATGGCGGGCATTGATTTCGTCTTCGGTCATGTTCGACATGTCGATGGCCATTCAAGTCTCCCGAATCTGGTCTAGTTCCAGTTGAACCGCATTGCGGCGCGGCGTCCACAGCCCGCGTGAAATAGCTTCGTCAAAGCGGTGAGCCATCTCCTGCAAGGCATTTGGGTTGTTATCTTGCAAAAAGGTGCGCACCGCTTCATCGCCTAGATAGGCATCGTGCAGCGCGGCGAAGTGATGGTCGCGCACGGCACCGGTGGTGGCCGCAAAGGCGAACAGATAATCCACTGTGGCCGCCATCTCGAACGCGCCCTTATAGCCGTGGCGCATCACGCCGGTTATCCATTTTGGGTTGGCGGCGCGCGCTCGGACCACGCGGCCGATCTCTTCTTGCAGCCGCCTGACAACCGGGCGCTCGGGGCGCGAATGATCGTTATGATAGACGGTGGGGCGCGTGCCGGAGGTGGCTTCCACTGCCGCAGTCATGCCGCCTTCAAATTGATAGTAATCGTCACTGTCGAGAAGATCGTGCTCGCGATTATCCTGATTGTGCACCACGGCTTCAACGCCTGCCAGACGTTGCTCGAATATGCCTCGTGCGCCCTCGCCATCCGCCCGGGCGCCGTAAGCATAGCCTCCCCAGACCATGTAGCTCTCGGCAAGGTCGCCGGTATTGTCCCAGCCTTTTTCGTCGATCAGGGCCTGCAAGCCCGCGCCATAAGCTCCAGGTTTGGAGCCGAAGACGCGATAGCCCGCTTCTGCATCTGCACGGGCCTCATCCATACCGGCCCGCACTTTCTCCGCCTTCTCCTCAGCAAAGCGTACGGCGATCGGGTTTTCAGATTCAGGTTCATCCAGCGCGGCAATGGCCCGCACGGCTTGGTCGAACAGCGAAATCTGAGCCGGAAAGGCATCGCGAAAAAAGCCGGATATGCGCAAAGTTACGTCCACCCGCGGGCGGCCCAGTGCGGCGAGCGGCGTGATCTCATAGCCCGTGACCCGCCGCGACGCGCCATCCCAAACCGGCTTGGCACCGATGAAAGCCAACGCTTGAGCAATATCATCGCCACCGGTGCGCATATTCGATGTGCCCCAGGCTGAAAGGCCCAAAGATGTGGGCCAATCGCCATGGTCTTGCACGTGCCGGGCTACAACCATTTCTGCTGACTTGCGGCCCAGCTCCCACGCTGTGGGGGTGGGCACGGCACGGCTGTCGACGGAGTAGAAATTGCGCCCGGTGGGCAGTACGTCCGCCCGCCCCCGCGTCGGTGCACCGGATGGGCCGGGGGCCACGTGGTTACCACCCAATGCAGTGAGAGTGGCCGCAATTTCTGCCGGACCGCAGGCCGAGACCGATGGCGCGAGGTGATGTTGAATGGATTGGAGGACCTTTTCGGTGGCTGGTCCTATTGGAAGGCTAGCATTTTCCACCAACTCAGCCGCCAGCAGTTCAATGCGCTCCACCGTGTCGCCGGCGGTGCGCCAAAAATCATCGCTGACATTTGCGAGTACATCTGGCCGCGCGCCTTCCCACGGCTTTTCCATCGCGCAATCCAGGGGATCGAACTCCAGCGCGAGATCCTTTGCGATCGCGCGGTGCAGGCTGGCATCTCCACCCTCACCCGTGCCACGCGGCAAGCGCGCAAGCGCCACCACCAGGTCACGCGCCAACCGGCCTTCGGGGGCGACCCCGAAAATATGGAGCCCATCGCGGATCTGCATCTCTTTGAGATCACACAGATAGGCGTCTAGCTTTTCCAGCTTTTCGTCGTCGCTGTCCGTTTCGCCCATGGAAGCATCAGCGTCCAGGCCAGCTGTTTCGACAGCTTGCATTATGTCGCGTTTCAGCAGTGCAACGCGGCGCGGGTCGGTGCCAGCGGCCTGATAATATTCATCCACCAGCGCTTCGAGGTCCGCCAGAGGACCATAGGTTTCTGCCCGGGTGAGCGGTGGCGTCAAATGGTCGATGATAACTGCGTGGTTGCGCCGTTTCGCCTGCGTGCCCTCGCCGGGATCATTGACAATGAACGGGTAGATATTCGGCACTGAACCCAAAAGCGCTTCGGGCCAACAAGTCTCGCTGGGGGCCAAAGCTTTGCCGGGCAGCCATTCAAGATTGCCGTGCTTGCCCATGTTCACAACGCCATCAATGCCCACCAGCTCACGCAGGTGCAGATAAAAGGCGATGTAATTATGTGGCGGGACAAGGTCGGGATCGTGATAGGTCTCTTTGGGGTCAATATTGTATCCTCGGGCAGGCTGGATCCCGCACCAGACGCCACCGAAGCGGGTCAAGGGTAATGCGATCACGCCGGAATCGGCAATGAAGAACGGATCGTCCTCCGCTTCACCCCATTTCTCAATGACTTGACTCTGAATCTCAAGCGGAAGCTGGGCGAACAACTTCTTGTAAATATTCAGAGAAATAACCTGCCGGACCTCTCGGCCACGCACGCCTGCATTTGTCACTCCGGCCAGAAGATGCTCAAGCAGAGCATTTCCGTCATCAGGCATATCTTCGATCCAGTACCCTTCGCGCTCGAGGGCGCGCAGCACTTCCATAGTGCCCGCCGGTGTATCAAGGCCCACGCCGTTGCCCAGTCTTCCATCGCGATTTGGATAGTTGGCAAGAACGAGCGCAACCCGCTTGTCGGCATTGGGTTTGGTGCGCAGCGCGATGGTTTTTGCCGCCAATTTAGCGACTGCGGTTACACAATCGGCCACCGGCACATGGCGCACAATATTAGTTTGGGTTAGCGCGTCCCATGCCTCGGCGGATTTGAAGGCTATCGCTGAGCCAATAATGCGCCCATCCACTTCTGGCAGTGCAACGCTCATCGCCAAATCGCGGGCGGTGAGGCCTTGGGCACTGTCCTGCCAGCGAGCTTCGTCTGTGCTTGCGAGGATGGCTTGGATTACGGGCCTACCACCTTCGTCGAGCACGGTACCGCTAACGCCGCCCTCAATCTTACCCACAGCAAAACCAGTGAGGTTGATGGTCAGCTGCACCCCGGCGTCGTCATACAAAGTGCGCAGCACGTCTTGGCTAAACGCATCTTTCAGCGAGGAGACGAAAATCGGCAGCGCATTCACACCCTGATCTCTCAGGGCGGCGATCAGCGCATCGACGGGTGCTGTGCCACCGGCCTGAACGAGGGCACGGTAAAAAGTAGTACCAACCACGGGCCCATCGGATAGCCAATCAGACTGTAAGTCTGCCAAGGATGGATCGGCGGCACCGGGCCAATATATGCCAGCGTTCAAAAAAGGCCTTGCAGGCGGTGTTTCCTGGCCTTCTTCGCCAAGGATTGATCCAATAGCAGAAAGCGCGCCCGCCATATTGGCTGGTCCACCTTCGCGAAAATACGACCAGATCGCCTCGGTCTGTTCCGCACTCTCCGTGCCAAAGCCCGCAAGCGAAGGGTCTGGTTTGTCATCCCCCGGGAGGGCGATGAATCTTGCGCCATGTCGTTGCGCCGCCTGCTGGCAGGCCTCCAAACCATACCGCCAATAGTTCGCGCCACCCAAACACCGTACGATCACCAGTTTGGCATGGCGCAGCACATCGTCGGCGTACAAATCCACACTCATATTGTGGCTAAGTGCTGTGATGGATGCGCACCGCAGGGTGAACGGCAGTTCCGCGCCACCGAAAGCCGCACTCAAGGCTGCAATTTCGGTGTCAGCGGCGGAAAGGAACACCACATCACCGGGGCTTTGCCCCAGATTGATGGCTTCGTCAGCGTCGGTCAGCGCCCCTTGCTGGGCAGCAAGCAGGTGCATTGCTCAAACGGACTCAGGCGGCTTGGGCAGCGGAGCCGGCGGCGGCCGTAATCGCTTCACCGATGGCCACCCGATCCAAACCGGCCAGACCGATGACCACCAAACGCGTCCCACGGTCGCCCGTGAAAGGACCATCGAAATAAGCGTCAATGCGCGTGCCAACGGCCTGCACTGTCAGCCGCATGGGTTTGCCGCCCACCGCGACGAACCCTTTCAGCCGCAGGACGTCATGCTCTCCGATGATCTCGGCCAAGCGCGCGCGGAACGTTTCCACATCAGCAACTTCACCGGCAGACACGACGAAGCTGTCAAACTCGTCATGATCGTGATCGTGGTGATGATGGTGCCCGTGATGATGATCGTGATCATGGTCGTCGTGATGATGGTCGTGTGCATGGTTATCGTCATGATGATGGTGATGATGCTCATGATGGCTTTCATGGTGCGACTTGCGAGCCGATAGATCATCCTCAGAGCCGCTTTCCAATCCGATCAACAGGCTGGCAGGCAAGCGGCCTTCCCTGGCTTCCACCATTTTCACCCGGCCCTTCGCCTCCGCTTCCACCGTGCTTCGGATCTTCGACATGGCATCGGCGTCCACAAGATCGGTCTTGTTCAAGACGATCAGATCGGCGCATTTTATCTGGTCGCCGAACAGCTCTTCAATTGGGCTTTCATGATCCAGATTGTCGTCAGCCTTACGCTGGGCGTCGAGTGCCGCTTCATCATGGGCAAAACGACCGTCTGCCACCGCCGCGCTATCTACCACGGTCACCACACCATCGACGGTAACGCGGGGTTTTATCTCCGGCCAGTTAAAGGCCGCGACCAGCGGTTGCGGAAGGGCAAGTCCCGATGTTTCAATAACAATGTGGTCCGGCTTATCGTCACGGTCCAAAAGCGCTGTGATGGTGGGCACAAAATCATCAGCCACGGTGCAGCAGATACAGCCGTTTGTCAGTTCAACGATATCGTCCTCGGTGCAGGTTTCGTCGCCGCAGCCCTTCAGCACTTCACCATCCACGCCAAGATCGCCAAACTCGTTAATGATAAGCGCGATACGGCGGTTGCCCTTGGAAGCGGTCAAATCTGCCAACAAATTGCGGATGATCGTTGTTTTGCCAGCGCCCAGAAAACCGGTGACGACGGTGCAGGGAATCTTGGTTTCGAGCATTCTCAGTCCTATTTCAGCTTTTGTGGCAGGCCAGCCGTGACGAAATAAACTTCATCCGCCAGCGCGGCGACTCGCTGGTGCAGGTGGCCAGCACGGTCTCTGAATTGTCGTGCCATTTTATTGTCCGGCACGATACCCTGACCGACCTCATTTGACACAATCACGACATGGGATTTTGTCGCGGCCAGGGCTGTCTCCAAAGAGGCGAAAGCGTCCGCCATTTCAAGATCGGGATTCTCTTCTTTAGCCATCATCAAATTTGTCACCCACAGGGTGAGGCAGTCCAGCAACACCGGCAATCCGTCTGCATCTTGGAGTGCGCCAGGTAGGTCCATGGGCTCTTCAATTGTCCGCCAGCGGTCACCGCGCCTGGCCTGATGAGTGCCAATGCGGGTGGACATTTCTGCGTCCCAGGCTTGGCCAGTCGCAAGATAAACCAACGGGCCGCCATGTGCCGCCACAAGGCCTTCCGCAAAGCTCGATTTGCCAGAGCGCGCACCGCCCAAAACAAAAGTGATCATGGCCGTTTCCCAAACATGGCTTCTATATCGAGGAGCTCTTCCAACCGGGCAGCGATCGAGTCCAGCGCATCGTCAACTTCAGCCCGGAAGTCTTTCTGCCCCGCCTTCGCGCCGAAATGGGTAAGAAAAGCACGTCTAAAGTCGTCGCTTGTGAACAGGCCGTGCAGATAGGTACCCATGACCCTCCCCGAACGGCTCACCGCACCTTCGGGTCTACCATCCACCGTTGAAAATGGCCGCTCGGCGTCGCCACCCTGCGTCACGCCCAAATGGATTTCATAGGCTTCGATATTGGCGCCGGCGAACGACCCGGCCCCCGCCGCCGAAGTATTGCGCACGGTCTTTTCCGGTTGAAGCTGGGTTTTGACATCAAGCAGCCTAAGCCCTTCAGCACTGGGCACATCGCCTTCGATGCAATGAGGGTCCGTGACCATCTGACCGAGCATCTGATAGCCGCCGCAAATGCCCAGCACCGCGCCACCCTGCGCAACGTGCGACTGCAGCTGCAAATCCCAGCCGTGGCGGCGGAAGACTTCCAGATCTCCAATTGTGCTTTTTGATCCGGGTATGATGACAAGATCCGCGTCCGGCAGTGGCTCGCCCCGACCAACGAATATGAGGTCGATATCGGGCTCTGCCCGCAGCGGGTCCAGATCATCGAAATTTGCGATGCGGTCCAGCACTGGAACGGCAATACGAAACTTGCCACCAGATAAGGCTTCCGATGACACCCTCGCCAATCGTTCCAGTGCTACCGAATCTTCTGCCGGCAGGCGCGCTGCGTCCGGCAGATAAGGCACGACCCCGAAAGATGGCCAAAATGTGTGCTCGGTTATGGCGGTGAGCCCATCATCAAACAGCGAAACATCGCCTCGAAACTTATTTATGAGATAGCCTCGTATCATCTCACGGTCTTCTGGCGGCAGAATGGTATGGGTGCCAACCAGCGACGCAATAACCCCTCCCCGGTCAATGTCACCCACCAACACAACCGGTACATCGGCGGCCGTAGCAAACCCCATATTGGCAATGTCACCTGCCCGCAGATTGATTTCCGCAGGTGACCCCGCACCCTCGACGATGACCAGATCACACTGCGTCCGCAGGTGGTCATAGCTCTCTAGAACCTTGCTCAACAGGCCCGCCTTTAGCTTCTGATAATCACGGCCCTTGGCCTGCCCCACTACCTGGCCGTGCACCACAATTTGGCTGCCGGTCTGGCTTTGAGGCTTGAGTAATATTGGATTCATATGGACTGAGGTCGGCACCCGCGCCGCCAGCGCCTGCAGCCATTGCGCACGGCCAATCTCGCCGCCGTCTTCGGCCACAGCGGCGTTATTCGACATATTTTGCGGCTTGAAAGGCATCACCCGCACGCCGCGATTGGCCCACAACCGGCACAGCCCGGCTACCAACACCGTCTTGCCGACATCAGAACCAGTGCCTTGAAGCATGAGGGCGGGGATGTGCTTGGGACTTTGCATCCGGTTCGCATAGATCGTTTCATAACTTTTTGAAACGATCAGGAGCCAAGCGGCAACCGGCGCTTATTCGCCGCCCGCTCCCCACGCTAAAATGGGAGCGCGGCTGACAGCCGTCTGCGCGAGAGAAACAATGCAAAACCGCACTGCATCCGCCTCAAAAACGCGAGACGGAAACAGTGCGGTTAAGGTCGTTCGACCGTACTCAATACGCGGCGGCTGAACATTTCGCGCCGGGAATTACGCAGGACATACAAGGTGGTACGCAGTACCTGATCCACCCATGATCCAGTTGCCCGGAACATGAATAGGTGTAGCCCCTGCGCCCTAACAGAGCGCTAAAAGGTGGTCACCAAAAGATAAATTTGGTCGGAAAATATTACCTACTTACAGATAGTTACGTTTTGTAACGTATCGGGACGCCCGGAACTCTAACGAGTGCAAAATCCCCTTAGACTGGGCGTTTTGTCGCCAAAAACATCTGGCCGGGGACAGGTTCTCCCTCCTCCAGTCGGACCGTTACGGCGCTGACATCCACCATTTCGAACCCGGCCGCAGAAATTATTTCGCCAACATATTTTTGCGTATGGGCATAGCGGTGGTGTGGTCCGACCTTCCATGGCGCGCCATCCATCCAATCATCAGGTTGGGTTTCTGTGGAGAACCCGATCAGTGCACCCGGCACACACATCCCCGACAAGCCTGCAGCAAAGGCTTCAAGCGCGCCAAGATAGGGCAGCACGTCGGTTGCCAGCACACAGTCAAATGGCTTTTCATCGCTGCTCTCGAGAAAATTGACAGCCTCGGCAACATACAAATCGTCGTAGCAGCCGCGCTCGGCCGCGATGGTGACCATCTCTTCACTAACATCGACCGCTACCAATTCGTCGCACAGATCCTCCATCACCTCGCCGGTCAGGCCGGTGCCGCATCCAAGATCGAGCATGCGATCAAAAGCACGCGCCAAGCCAAGCTGGTCAATGCGTGCGCGTATCAATGCCGGTACATCATATTCCAACTGCCCAACCAGAATGTCGTCGAAATCCTCGGCATGCTGATCAAACAGGGTGGCGACATAAGCGACTGGCGCGGCATCAGGAGATGGAGCACCGCCCAGGGCCGCCAGACGAATGGCAGCGCCACCATGATCCAATGGGTCCAGTTCAAGACATTTCTTGAAGGCAGCAATCGCCTCATCCCGGCGACCGGCGGCCTGATGGGCCAGTCCCGCCTCATAAACTTCGTCAAGCTCGTCCTGCACTTACTTTTCTCCAAAGGTAATGTCGTAGCTGCGACATTCGCACCCGCCCATTTGCGACGTTAGGTAATGCCAAAAATAGTTGAAAACCTTGGGACGCATTATCCCGCACGCGTTTGACTTCCAAGGTCTCATCGTTACGCTTGGGGTATCTGAAAGCTGCGCTATTCGAGCGCGGCACAGACATCTGGAGGAATACTGAATGAAAAAGACACTTATGCCACTTCTGGCGAGTGCCGCTCTTTTCGCGATCGCAGGCTCTGCGAATGCCGCGGGACATGGCGAATGCGGAGACGTGACTATTGCTGAAATGAACTGGGCGTCTGCCGGTGTCGCAGCTCAGGTCGACAAGCTGATCCTTGAAAGAGGCTACGGCTGCAGCGTTGAAACAGTGACCGGCGACACCATGCCGACATTCACATCCATGAACTCGAAGGGCGAACCAGACATCGCGCCTGAGCTTTGGGTAAACGCTGTACGCACACCCTTGGATAAAGCTGCCGAAGAAGGTTCGCTGGTGATCGCCGCCGAGATCCTTTCCGAAGGGGGTCTCGAAGGTTGGTGGATCCCACGTTACATCTCCGAAGAGCACAACATCACCACCGTTGAGCAGGCTCTCGCAAAGCCAGAGCTGTTCCCCGGCGCGGAAGACTCGTCCAAGGGCGCTCTGTTCAACTGCCCATCGGGCTGGAATTGCCAGCTTTCCACAGGCAATCTGTACCGTGCCCATGGCGCGGAAGAAAAAGGCTGGGAGTTGGTTGATTCCGGTTCTGCGGCCGGCCTCGACGGCTCCATCGCAAAGGCGTTTGCCCGCGAAGAGGGCTGGATCGGCTACTATTGGGCACCAACAGCCATCCTCGGCAAATTCGACATGGTCAAACTCGACCGCGAAGTGCCCCACGATAAAGCACAGTGGGACGCATGCACGGCCGTGGCTGATTGCGAAGATCCACAGGTCAACTCTTGGGCAAAGTCTGAAGTCTTCACCGTTGTGACCAAGGAATTCGCCGAAGAAAACGCGATTGCCATGGATTACATTAAGACCCGTCAGTGGGATAATGCGACTGTCGGTAAAGTGCTTGCATGGATGAATGACGAACAGGGCACCAATGAAGATGGTGCTGAGTACTTCATCGAGAACTTTGAGGATGTGTGGTCCGCTTGGGTCTCGCCAGAAGTTGCTGAAAAAATCAAAGGCTAACGCCTTTAAAATACGCGGCGCGGAGGCAACTTCGCGCCGCTTTTCTATGCGCGGCCGCAATCTGAAAAGACCGTTGGCACGCTGCAAAAGTCTGGGGGACTTGGGTCATGGATTGGCTATTTGAATTTCCGTCAATGGAACGCGACATGCTGCGCAACTTGCGCCGCAATGTGGACAGTGCGTTTCAATCATTCGCCGGCAATTACGGCGAAGCATTCGAGACGGCTCTTGAGCCAGTTCGGCTGTTTCTCATCTATTTCGAGCGGCTTTTTCTTAACTCGCCTTGGCCGCTGGTCATTATCGGACTCGCCGGACTTGTTTATCTCGCCTCACGTCGTGCGAGCCTGACATTTGGCACCGTCGCCGGACTTTTGCTGATCGGATATTTCGATCTCTGGGAAGATTCGATGCGCACCCTTGCGATGATCCTCACCGCGACGGTGACCTGCATCATTATCGGCATACCAATCGGCATCCTCATGGCGAAATCGCGCAGGGCGCAGGCCATCGCCAACCCGATCCTCGATGTCATGCAGACCATGCCGAGCTTCGTGTATCTGATCCCGGTGATCATGCTCTTTGGCATCGGCAAGCTGCCAGGTCTTATCGCCGTTATCATCTACGCCATCGCACCAGTAATCCGCCTGACCAATTTGGGCATCCGCCTTGTGGATAAGGAAGTGCTGGAAGCCGCTGATGCATTTGGGTCCAGCCGCATGAAGAAGCTGACCAATGTTCAATTGCCGCTGGCGCTGCCCACCATCATGGCCGGTGTGAACCAGACCATCATGATGGCACTCGCAATGGTCGTCGTGGCGGCCCTCGTCGGCGCGCCAGGATTGGGACAACCCGTCCTAAAAGCGATCAACAACCAGTTCTTTTTCATGGGCATATCCGCTGGCACAGCCATCGTGATCATCGCCATCATCATCGACCGGGCCAGCCAGTCATATGGCGAGCGCCTGCAA
Organism: Pseudomonadota bacterium; assembly: GCA_038749385.1. GTDB lineage: Bacteria > Pseudomonadota > Alphaproteobacteria > Rhizobiales > Rhizobiaceae > JBCBXA01. The sequence goes on from JBCDIB010000022.1 coordinate 15,095, forward strand.
ACGCACCGCAAGAAGGGTCACTGAATATGAGCGGGATTCAAATCAAGAACCTGTACAAGATCTTCGGCGATACGCCGCAGGACGCCCTTTCCCATGTGCGCAACGGCATGGGTAAACCTGAGCTTCTAGAGCAGCACAATCATGTGCTGGGTCTCCAGGACATCAA
>JBCDIB010000023.1:0-14859 GCA_038749385.1 Pseudomonadota bacterium
AAGCAGGTCACAATACCAATGTGGGGGACGAGGGCGGCTTTGCGCCGAATCTAGAGACGTCCGAAGCGGCTCTCGATTTTATCATGCAATCCATCGAAGAGGCTGGTTACAAGCCCGGCGAGGATATGCATATCGCTCTCGATTGCGCTGCCAGCGAATTCTACGATGGCAGCAATTATGTCTATAAGGGCGAAGGCGTGACCCGCAACGCTCAAGAGCAAGCCGAGTATCTGGCCAAGCTGTGCGCTGACTATCCAATCTTTTCCGTCGAAGACGGTCTACACGAAGATGATTGGAATGCTTGGAAGATCACGACAGAACTGATTGGTGGCAAGGTACAGCTGGTCGGCGACGATCTTTTCGTGACCAACACGAAGCGCCTCGCAGATGGCATCAGCCAGGGCGTCGGAAACTCAATTCTGGTGAAAGTGAACCAGATCGGCACTCTGACCGAGACCATGGAAGCCGTGGAAATGGCGCACCGCGCTGGTTACACCGCAGTCATGTCCCACCGCTCTGGAGAAACGGAAGACTCGACCATTGCGGATCTCGCCGTCGCCACAAATTGCGGCCAGATCAAAACCGGCTCGCTGGCCCGCTCAGACCGTACAGCAAAATACAATCAGTTGATCCGTATCGAAGAGATGTTGGGTCCACAGGCGGCCTACGCCGGCAAAAGCGTTGTCAAAGCCTAACTCCCTTTCCTACCGCACCAGCGCCGCGTTTGCGGCGACGGTTTTTGCAGTTCTGGCGGCTTGCCTGTGGGGCGCGCCAGACGTGCTGCACACGGTGCTGGGCCTTGAGGGCACAGACGATGCCGAGTTGGTTATGGGTCGGGCAGGGGTGCTGTTCGCCGCTTTTGCGAGCCTGTTATGGGCGTCGCGAAGCGAAGAGCCTTCATATCTGCGTACCCAGATCGCATTCTCGGTTTTGCTGGCGATGTTGGGCCTGGTCTTGTTCGGGCTGGTGGAATGGCTGTCGGGCCGTGTGGGCCCCGGAATAGCTTTCGCGATCGCGGTTGAGTTGCTGATTGCGTCAATGTTTTTGCCCCATGCCAAGGGTGGAGACACCATGTCAGCGAATAACAGTGGCGAGGAAAAATAGCGGGCTTGGTAATTCGTTAACCACGCCTGTTGAGCCGACTTTAAGCCTGTTGGGGCATCTTGGTTTCTTAACGACAGGATGTCTTCGACCATGCTCACCACCCGCCAGAAGCGACGTACTCGACTGCGCTACTTTGTGCTGCCGGTGCTGAGCGCCGCCTGTCTGAGCTATTTTGCACATCATGCCTATGAAGGCACCTACGGCTTACGATCCAGCGAAGCCTTGTCCTCTCGCGCGCTGGAGTTGCGCACGGAACTGGCGCAACTATCCGCCGCACGTGAACAACTGGAATGGCAAGTGCAGCTGCTGGAAGATGGGTCCATTGAGCGCGATATGATTGATGAACGTGCGCGTTCGGTGTTGGGCGTGGTCGGTCCGCGGGATGTCGTCGTTCTTCGTTGATCTGAAACCTAGTTCAAATCAATTTTATATACTGAAAACAGTTATATAACTGTCATTTTATAGCACTTGGCAGCTAGGTCTTTCGCGTGTACGCTGATGCAAACTCCTATTATCGAGGTCTGCAATGGCGGCTGCCCCAAAAACGAAGTCACGCGCTAAGGGTTCCAAAGGTTTTATGTCGGAGTTCGACAAAGAGCAGGAGCTTCACGCTTACCGAGAAATGCTTCTGATACGTCGCTTCGAGGAAAAGGCCGGCCAGCTTTACGGCATGGGCTTCATTGGTGGCTTTTGCCACCTTTACATCGGCCAGGAAGCCGTCGTCATCGGCATGCAAATGGGCATGAAAGACGGTGATCAGGTGATCACCGGCTATCGCGATCACGGACACATGCTTGCAGTTGGCATGGAATCTAAGGGTGTAATGGCCGAGTTGACCGGGCGCCAAGGCGGTTACAGCCGCGGCAAGGGTGGCTCAATGCACATGTTCTCCAAAGAAAAGCACTTTTACGGTGGCCACGGCATTGTGGGTGGCCAAGTGAGCCTTGGCACCGGCATCGCGTTTGCGAACAAATACCGCGAAAACGGCAACGTTTGCATGTCGTATTTCGGCGATGGCGCGGCAAACCAGGGGCAGGTTTACGAGAGCTTCAATATGGCAGCCCTGTGGGACCTGCCGATCGTCTATATCGTTGAAAACAACCGCTACGCCATGGGCACCTCGACCACACGTTCAGCCGCACAAAACGACTTCTCCAAACGTGGCGACAGCTTCGGCATTCCCGGCCATCAGGTGGATGGCATGGATGTTCGCGCCGTAAAGGCAGCCGGCGAGATGGCACTAGAGCATGCGCGCTCCGGCAAAGGCCCCATCATCCTCGAAATGCTGACTTATCGCTATCGCGGCCACTCCATGAGTGACCCGGCTAAATACCGCACCAAGGATGAGGTGCAAAAGATGCGCGCTGAAAGCGACCCCATTGAGCAGGTGAAACAGCGCGTGATTGAGGCCGGATGGGCGACAGAAGATGATCTGAAGGCCATCGATAAAGATGTTCGTGCCATCGTGTCGGAAGCAGCTGACTTTGCGCAAAATGATCCTGAGCCAGATCCAAAAGAACTTTGGACCGACATTTTGCTGCCGGTGGGTGTTGATGCGTCCGAAATCGGTGCGACTGATCAGGTGGAGGCATAATCATGGCAATTGATATTTTGATGCCCGCCCTGAGCCCCACCATGGAAGAGGGTACTCTGGCCAAATGGCTGAAAGCCGAAGGCGACAGCGTCTCTTCTGGTGATGTGATTGCCGAGATCGAAACCGACAAGGCGACGATGGAAGTGGAAGCGATTGATGAGGGTGTCATCGCCAAAATCATGATCGCTGAAGGCACCGAAAACGTGAAAGTAAACTCCGTGATTGCCGTGCTGGCAGAAGAGGGCGAAGATGCGTCTGCGGCTGCCGCCAATGCAGGCAAAAACGGCGGAGATGCGGGCGCCCAAGGTCAATCGGTGGCCGATGAACCTGCCAGTCAGCAGCCAGAACAGACGCCGGCCCCCGCCACTGCGGTAAAGGCCGAAACGCAGCCAATGCCATCGGACCCTGACATACCGGAGGGCACGGAAATGGTGTCGACCACAGTGCGCGAAGCGCTGCGGGACGCCATGGCTGAGGAAATGCGCGCCGATGGTGATGTGTTCGTCATGGGTGAGGAAGTGGGCGAGTATCAGGGTGCTTATAAAGTGACCCAGGGTCTGCTGGACGAGTTTGGTGCCCGGCGCGTGGTGGACACACCCATCACCGAGCACGGCTTTGCCGGTATCGGTGTGGGCGCGGCGATGACTGGCCTCAAGCCCATCGTTGAGTTCATGACATTCAACTTCGCCATGCAGGCGATTGATCATCTGATCAACTCTGCCGCTAAGACGCTCTATATGTCCGGCGGCCAAATGGGTGCACCCATGGTGTTCCGTGGGCCAAACGGCGCTGCGGCACGCGTGGGTGCCCAGCACAGCCATTGCTATGCCGCCTGGTACAGCCAAGTGCCTGGCCTCAAGGTTGTGATGCCCTACACCGCAGCGGACGCGAAGGGGCTTTTAAAGAGCGCCATTCGCGATCCCAACCCCGTGGTCTTCCTTGAGAACGAGATCCTATACGGCCAGCACTTTGACGTGCCGAAAATGGATGATTTCACCCTGCCCATCGGCAAGGCCCGCGTTCACAAGACAGGCACGGATTGCACCATCATCTCGTTCGGCATTGGCATGACCTATTCGATTGCGGCCGCCGAGCAGCTGGCGGAAAAGGGCATCGATTGCGAGATTGTGGATCTGCGCACCCTGCGCCCCATCGATATGGAAACGGTACTGGCATCGGTGAAAAAAACCGGCCGCTGCATAACGGTTGAAGAGGGTTTCCCGCAGAACAGTGTCGGCTCGTGGGTTGGCAGCCAGATTATGCAACAGGCGTTCGATTATCTCGACGCGCCAGTGATTAGCATTTGTGGCAAGGATGTGCCCATGCCCTATGCGGCCAATCTTGAAAAGCTGGCTTTGCCAAATGTCGATGAAGTTGTGCAGGCCGTGCACGCCGTCACTTACACCAAGGGCTGAGGAACGCGGACATGGCTATCAACATCACAATGCCTGCGCTCAGCCCGACCATGGAAGAGGGGACCCTTGCCAAGTGGTTGGTCAAAGAAGGGGATAGCGTTGGCCCCGGCGACATCATTGCCGAGATCGAGACTGACAAGGCGACCATGGAAGTGGAAGCTGTCGACGAGGGCACCATCGCTAAAATTCTGGTGGAGGGCGGCACCGAGGGCGTGAAGGTGAACGCCGTCATTGCCGTGCTTGCTGAGGAGGGCGAAGCACCTGAAGGCATCGACATGGATGCAGTAGATGCCAAAGTGGAAGAGCCGAAGGCGGAAGCCGAAATCGCAAAGGCGCGGGAGGAAAAGGTGCAGGCCGGTTACGGCAGCCAAAACGAAGCACCGCCCACCGCTCCAACCAAGTCGAATGGGTCCGTGCCGCTTAAGGGCGATGCCGACGCAGGGCCTGTGCCTCGAAAGGACGGTGAACGCGTGTTCTCGTCACCGTTGGCCCGCCGCGTGGCGAAGCAAAACGGCGTTGAGCTTACAGCGCTGACTGGCTCTGGCCCCCGTGGCCGTATTGTGCTGGCAGACGTGGAAGCCGCAATCGAAGGCGGCACGGCAAAGGCTGGTGAAAGTGTGCCATCACCAGAAGGATCCGCATCGGTATCGGCATCGACACCACCTGCAATGGCGGCTGGCCCGTCGGATGACGCGGTGCGCAAAAGCTATGCAGACGGCTCCTTTGAAGAAAAGCAGCATAATGGCATGCGCCGCACCATTGCGTCCCGTCTTACCGAAAGCGCGCAAACCGTGCCGAGCTACACGGTCAACATGGCCTGCCGCCTGGATGCCCTGCTGAAACTACGTGGCGAGATCAATGCCGGTGCGCCCGAAAAAGATGGCAAGCCGACCTTCAAGATTTCAGTCAATGATTTCATCATCAAAGCTCTGGCGCTGGCGCTGCAGGACGTGCCGATGGCCAATGCTTCCTGGACCTCGACAGCGCGGCTGATGCACACGGCCTCTGATGTTGGTGTGGCAGTGGCAGTAGAGGATGGTTTGTTCACGCCAATTGTGCGCAGCGCAGAAACGAAAACACTCCGCGCCATTTCAGCAGAGGTTAAAGACATGGCAAAGCGTGCCCGCGACGGCAAACTAAAGCCGCAGGAATATTCGGGCGGCTCGACCTCGGTTTCCAATCTAGGCATGTTTGGCGTGACGGACTTCACCTCCATTATCAACCCGCCGCAGGCCTCAATCGTGTCCATCGGTGCGGGCGTGAAGCAACCCGTAGTGGACGCCAACGGCGCATTGGCTGTGGGAACCGTAATGAACGCGACGTTCGCTTTTGATCACCGAGTGATTGACGGAGCGCTGGGTGCCGAGCTGGCGGTTGCCTTCAGAGGCTATATCGAAAACCCGATGACCATGCTGGTTTAGGGCGCGCTGATGGGCGTGCCAAACTCGATTCGGTTATCTCTTGCCGTTGGCTTTGTCTTGGCCGCGACAGCCAGCGGGCAGGCGCAGTCGGACAACGGCTTGCCTGCAGCCGACCAAGCTGTGCTGGACCGCATGATCGGCAATACGGTTCTGTTCGTGAACGACACCGACAAAATTCCGCAGGTGGAATATCTTGCAAAGGATGGTCGTGGTTGGGTTTGGACCGCATCGTTTCGCGATCGGGTGGTGCCGATGGAATGGGCGGTGCCGGGCCTGCAAGATGGTAAGGCCGTTTTCTGCTTTCAGTTCTCCGCCGAGGACGTTGGGCTGCCGCAGGATCTGCGTTTATGTGATTTCGTTGAAAAAATTGGAGCAGGTATTTTAGACGAAACGGACGGCGATGCGTTTAACCTGAGCGGGCAGCTGACCCGTGGCATGGAATTGCCGTTTGACATCCAATCGTTCGATGTCATTGCCAGCGAGCGCGTTGTGCAATGAGCGAAAAAGCCATCATTGCCTATGGCGACAGCCTGACTTGGGGGTTTGACCCGGACCCGTCTGGCATGCGCCATCCTCCGCACCAACGATGGCCGTTGGTGCTGGAAGAAGGGCTCGGCACTGGTGCGCGCGTAATTGAGGCCGGACTCTCTGGCCGAACCACCTGCCACGATGCTGGCTTTCTTGAGTATCACAACGCTCTCAGTAGCTTGCCGCTGGTTCTTGAACAATCGCTTCCAGTTGATTTGATGATTATCATGTTGGGGACGAACGATCTGCAGGCGCATATAGGCGCGTCCGCAACGAATGCTGCAAGGGGCGTGCACAGGCTCATTCACAAGGCCAAAGCCGTGGTCGCTGAGCAGCGGATCATGCGGTACCCGGATCTAGCGATGCCGAAATTTTTGATCATCACACCGCCCGATATGATTGCGGCGGACGCCGGCATCCGCGACTATTTTGGCGATCAAATTCCTGACCAGGATGAACTCAAAGCGGCTTACCAGAATGTTGCCTTGTTGGCTGACGCCACCGTGTTCCACGCGGGCGACCATTGTCAGCCAAGCGCGCTGGATGGCGTGCATTTGACCGGTGAAGAGACCGCAAAACTGGGACGTGCGCTCGTGCCGGTGGTCGCCGATATATTGAAGATAAATCTTCCGATTGGAGGTGCCAGCAATGGCTGACGCAAACACAGATTATGAGGTCCTGATCATTGGCGGCGGGCCGGGTGGATATGTGGCGGCCATTCGCGCAGCCCAGCTGGGCATGAAAACGGCTGTCGTGGAGCGGGAGCATTTGGGGGGCATTTGCCTCAATTGGGGGTGCATACCCACAAAGGCGTTGCTGCGTACCGCCGAAATATTCACATACATGGACCATGCCAAGGATTACGGTCTGACCGCCGACAAATTCGGCTATGACCTCAATGCCGTCGTGCAGCGCTCGCGCAGCATCTCCGCCCAGCTATCGGGTGGTGTTGGCTTCCTGATGAAGAAGAACAAGATCGACGTCATCTGGGGCGAAGCGACCATCACAAAACCCGGCGAGATTAAAGTCGGCACGATGAGTAAGCCCGTGGTCGAACCGCAAAATGCAATTCCCAAAGGCACAAAGGGCGAGGGCACATACACGGCGAAACACATTATCATCGCCACCGGTGCCCGCCCCCGTGCATTGCCGGGCATTGAGCCCGATGGCGATACCATCTGGACCTATTTCGAAGCCATGAAGCCCAAGGCCATGCCAAAGAGCATGATCGTGATGGGTTCGGGTGCCATAGGCATCGAATTCGCTTCATTCTACGCCGCCATGGGCGTGGACGTGACTGTGATTGAGTTAATGGACCGCATTTTGCCGGTGGAAGATGAAGAAATCTCGGCCATCGCCGCCAAGCAGTTTGAGAGACACGGAATCAAGCTGATGACAAAGACCAAGGTATCCAAGGTCGAGAAGAAGGGCCCTGGCGTCGTCGTCACAGCGGAAGGCACAGATGGCAAAACCCAGACGCTGGAAGCTGAGAAGCTGATTTCCGCCGTCGGCGTGGTGGCAAATGTTGAGGGCCTCGGTCTGGAGGATCTGGGCGTTGAAACGGAGCGTGGCATTATCAAGACTGATGGCCACCTGCGCACCAATGTAGAGGGCATCTACGCCATTGGCGACGTCGCCGGCCCGCCGATGCTGGCGCACAAGGCTGAGCATGAAGGTGTGATTTGCGTCGAAACGATCGCCGGCATGCACGCCCACCCTATGAAGCCAGAGTTGATTCCTGGTTGCACTTATTGCCATCCGCAGGTGGCCAGTGTCGGCCTGACCGAAGCAAAGGCCAAAGAGGCAGGCTACGACATCAAAGTTGGGCGTTTCCCTTTCGTCGGCAATGGCAAGGCCATTGCTTTGGGCGAGCCAGATGGATTGGTGAAAACCATCTTCAACGCCAAAACCGGCCAGCTGATTGGTGCGCACTTGGTGGGGGCAGAAGTGACCGAGCTAATTCAGGGCTTCGTGGTCGCCATGAACCTCGAGACCACCGAGGAGGACCTGATCCACACTATCTTCCCGCACCCCACGATCTCTGAAACGATGCATGAGAGCGTTATGGATGCCTATGAGCGCGTGGTACATATGTAGCCATGCGCAAGCCTGATCGCTCGAAATACATCCAACGCGGGGTAGTGGGAGGCCTTCTATTGGGAGCCCTTGCATGGCTGGCCGTATGGCGGGGTCGCGGCGGACAATTGTCACTTGCATCAGGCGACTTGGATGGCATTGCAGCGGGTTTGGTGCTGCTGATATTTGGCCTCATTGCCGGGCTGATCGTCGCCGCGTCCGCCTATGTGATGATGAGCGTGCTAACCCGCAATTCGGCAGAATAAACCGTCTTTTCGCCGCACAGTGCGCATCTCGACATATGTAAAAGTCATCGCCATATCTTGATGAGCCACTTAGTTGGCAACAAGAGGAACTGAACCATGGTCACCGTTCTCGACCGTACAGCGATACCGCTAAAAGCCGCGGCAAAGCCCCGCCATCCGGAAAAGGCAAAGCGCGCAGACACGCCGCGCATGCCAAAGCCGGAATGGATACGGGTGCGCGCGCCGGTGTCCAAGGTTTATGACGAAACCCGTGAGATCGTCAGCGCCAACGGCTTGGTGACCGTGTGCGAGGAAGCGGGTTGCCCCAACATTGGAGAGTGCTGGTCCAAGAAGCACGCCACGATGATGATCATGGGTGACACATGCACGCGTGCCTGCGCCTTTTGCAACGTGCGCACGGGAATGCCCGACGCTTTGGATACGCAAGAGCCGGCCAAGGTTGCCGATGCGGTGGCAAAGCTGGGACTTGAACATGTTGTCATCACATCTGTGGATCGCGATGATCTGGCCGATGGCGGTGCGCAGCACTTTGCGGATGTCATTCACGCCATTCGCTCCGCCTCTCCGGGCACCACCATCGAAATTCTAACGCCAGATTTTCTGCGCAAAGACGGTTCCCTGGAAGTTGTGGTCGCGGCCAAACCGGACGTGTTCAACCACAATCTGGAAACTGTGCCGGGCAATTATCTAACTGTGCGCCCTGGTGCACGCTACTTCCACTCGCTGCGGCTTTTACAGCGGGTGAAAGAGCTGGACCCGGAGATATTCACCAAGTCCGGCATTATGGTCGGCCTTGGCGAAAAGCGTAATGAAGTGCTGCAATTGATGGACGATCTGCGCAGTGCCGAAGTGGATTTCATGACCATCGGTCAATATTTGCAGCCAACACCCAAGCACCATCAGGTGATGGACTATATCACCCCGGACGACTTCAAAGCCTATGAGAAAGTGGCGTTTGCCAAGGGTTTTCTCATGGTCTCCTCCAGTCCGCTTACACGGTCATCGCACCACGCAGGCGAAGACTTTGCCCGTTTGCGCGCCGCGCGGGCTGCGGCTGCCTGAACCATGGCGATGCACAACATCCATTTAAAGAAGCAGCTGCCTTACACCGTTGAGGAGCTGATGGCGCTCGCGCTGGATGTCGAAGCCTACAATGAGTTCGTACCATTTTGTGAGCGCTGCGTGGTGCGCGAACAGTTTGAGCGCCAGGGAAGGGACGTCATGGTTGCGGCAATGACGGTTGGCGTTTCCGTCTTCAACGAGACTTTTGTCAGTCGCGTGATTTCAGACGAGCAGGCCAAAACCATTCGTGTGACGGGCATTGACGGACCGCTCAATGCGCTGGTGAACAATTGGGAATTCAAACCGCAGGACAGCGGCGGCACTGAAATTGATTTTTCGGTCTCGTTTGAGTTCCGCAGTCGCATGTTGTCCATGCTTGCCTCAAGCCGGGTCGAGGACGTGTGCAATCGAATTTTAGATGCTTTCGTCGAACGTGCGCACGAATTGTATGGACCGCCAAGTGCGGTCAACGCACCGCGTTCCGCCTAGATCAACTGCTCGCCGCGCAGGCTGCAATGACCATTGCGTCCTATGATAATGTGATCGTGGACGGTAATGCCGAGTGGCTTGAGCACGTCTATCAAGGTTTTGGTGATCTGTATGTCCGCATTTGAGGGTGTTGGATCACCAGACGGATGATTGTGCGCCAGAATGATAGCGCTGGCCGACAACTCCAAGGATCGTTTCGCCACTTCACGCGGATAGACCGGTGTATGGTCGATGGTGCCTTTCTGCTGAACTTCGTCGGCGATCAGCACGTTACGCTTGTCCAGAAACAATATCCGAAACTGTTCTACCTCCTCAAAGGCCATGGCGGCCCGGCAATATTCAAGCACCGCCGACCAGGAAGAGAGAATTTCGCGGTCGGCCACTTGCGACTTACCTATGCTCTGGGCTGCAGCGGCATAGGTTTTTAGGTCGATGGCAATATTGCGCGATATGCCATCCACCTCTTCAAGTCGCTCCAAGGGCGCGCCAAAAACTTCGGAGAAAGATCCGAACCGGGCTAAGAGTTGTTTAGCCAAGGGTTTGGTGTCGCGCCGGGGAATTGAGCGAAACAGGATCAGCTCTAACAGCTCATAATCCGCAAGCGCATTCTCCGCGCCATCTGCAAAGCGCGTCCGCAGCCTGTCGCGATGGCCGGCGTGGTGAGGCTTGGCCTTGGTGGCTTTTTTGTCCGCAGGCCGCTGTAAAGAGAAAGCCTGTGTTTGCTCTTCAACGCCATCCATTTGGCCTAGTTCTCCATCAGCGGTGACATGGTCTCCAGCTCTTTCGCCGACAAGGTGAATATCTCACACCCGGTGTCAGTCACGCCGATGGAGTGTTCAAACTGAGCGGATAGCGACCGGTCGCGGGTGACCGCCGTCCACCCGTCATTCTTCACTTTCACAGCCGCCGAGCCAAGATTGATCATCGGTTCCACGGTGAAGATCATGCCGGGACGCAGCTCCACGCCTTCACCGCGTCGACCGTAGTGCAGAATGTTCGGCACATCGTGGAACAACTGGCCCAGACCATGACCACAAAAATCGCGAACAACGGAACATCTTTCGCCCTCAGCATATGTCTGAATAGCGTGGCCGATATCGCCCGTGGTGTGGCCGGGACGGATGGCCCTTAGCCCACGGATCAGGCTCTCATAGGTGATCTCGATCAGCCGCTCCGCTTTGCGCGGAATGGCCCCCACCGCATACATTCGGCTGGAGTCTCCGTGCCAGCCATCCAGCACGAATGTGACGTCGATATTGACGATCTCACCCTCTTTAAGAGGTTTGGTGCCGGGTATTCCGTGGCAAACAACGTGGTTGATGGATGTACAGGAAGATTTCGTGTAGCCACGATAGTTCAGCGTGGCGGGCACGGCCCCGGCGTTGCGCCCGAACTCAAAGACGAAATCATCCACTTCCTGTGTCGAGACGCCCGGTTTTACAAAGTCCGAAAGCTCGTCGAGACATTTGGCCGTCAATGCACCGGCGGCGCGCATGCCCGCAAACCCAGCTTCGCCATGCAGCTTGATGGCACCGGTGTTTTTAAGTTCGGCGCTGTCAGCGTCCAGATAGTTCACCATGCCAGCTCTTTCAGTTGCCCGATGCCCAAATCAATTACTCGCTATATAAGGGACAAGCTCGCGGACCCAAACCCCTTTCAGATCAACGGTGCACCGTAGACAAAGAGTGATCACACCGGCAGCAGTCGCACGGGCGTGGGCGGCGGCATAGGCCGGGTCCAAGTCGCGGGCGAGGGATAAGCGGTCACCGTCCCCGCGCTGGATAATGAACAGAAGCACCGCCTTGTCGCCATTTGCAACTTGTGCCGCCAGATCGTCCAAGTGACGAGCGCCACGCGATGTCACGCTGTCTGGAAATTCGTACAGGCCAGGCGTACGCACCAGATGGCAGTTTTTCACTTCGAGCCATGTGATACGGCCGTTTGGATCCGTCAGGCGGAAATCTACCCGAGACTTTTCGCCGTAGGGCATCTCAGGCTCGATTTTATCGATATTTCCAAGTGCCGGCAGCGCTCCGCCTTGCAGTGCCATGCGGGCTATCCGGTTGGGACGCATGGTGTTGATGGACACCAATTCACCGCTCACATCCACCACTTCGAGGGTATGGCGTAGCTTGCGCTTGTCATTTCCGCTGTCGGAAATGTAGGCCACGCTGCCAGGCGTCTTGAGGCCCAGCATGGAGCCGGGGTTGGGACAATGAACGGTTATCTCAGACCCGTCTTCCCGCTCCACATCTGCGAGAAAACGCTTGTAGCGCTGCTTCAGGATTACACGTTCTAGCGGTGGAAAATCGTGCCTCAGCTGTCCAGCTCACCAATCAGGCGATCGCCTTTATCGGTCTTCTCCACCGGTTTTGCCCGGCGCAAGCTCACACCCACCTCGCGACCGCGACTGGCAATGCCGCTTTTGCGACGCACTGGCTTGGGCACCTCTTTGGTAACGACGATAGGCTTGGTCTCAATCCGGTCCAGCTCATCTTCGGCTTCGTCGATGGACCAATCGTCTGCATACTCTTGTTTTGGTTCTATATCTTGAGCGCGGTCGACCGCTGTTTCACCGATTGTTTCGACCGGTGCACTTGATACTTCCACCAATGATTCCGGTTTTGCCAACCGTGATTTATTGCGGGCAATCAGGCCCCATTCTTCCGTCCCATCGGCGGCTTTGAAGCGCAACGCACCCGCGCCAAGCAGGGCCCTGCGTAACTGGTCATCACTGAGCCCGCCAAAGTGCGCTTTCAGGCTGGCGAACGGCAAACATTTAGTCCGCTTGGCCAACAGCACCTGACGCGCAAGTTTTTGCGGCGAAAGCTCTCGCTCATATCGATCCCGCAGCCGCGCTTCCGCCCCGCGGGACGCAAAATAAGCAACAACCAGGGCCACGATGGCAGCGATGGCAGCTGGAAGCAGAAACGGAACGAAGTCTGACATTTGAAAGGTCCTTTGGGGGCTAGGCAGGGGCGTGGGAGCCAATGAGTGTTTCCAGCCAATGGGCGGCTGCGAGAAGGCGTTGGTCATCCCCAAATCGTGCGACAAGTTGCACACCAGTGGGTAAGCCAGTCGTGTCGCAATAAAGGCCGGGCACGTTGATGGAAGGCGTGCCCATGAGCGTCCATAGGCGATTGTGAACGGATGAGCCGGTGGTTTCGTTCCCGGCTGGGGCAACGCCTGGAGCGGATGGCGTTAGGATGAGGTCGAAATCCGCAAACAGGTCAGCACATGCACGCCGACCGTTCTTTGTATCGCGGCGCGCACTGTCATATTCGGACACTGGGATGTTAGCCCCATTTAGTAGGGTTTCGCGCAGAGCCGGGCTCATTTTATCTGCCGCCGATGCCAGTTCATGGCCACAGGCCAAGCCCGCTTCATAGTCCTGAATCGTATTGTGGACGTTCAATGCCTTTTTAAGCGGTGACGGTAGTTCGACCGCTGACACGTCCGCTCCAGACTGTGCCATGAGCGCAGCTGCCAAATCGACCGCCGATTGCATCACGGGATCCACGTCCGCTAAAGACTGCGCTGATAGGACACCTACGCGAGGCGCAACCGTCGCAGCTTCGTTGACAACCAATTGGCGACCCGAGATGCCCTCCATGAAGGCGGCGACATCGCGCGCACGGGCACCAAACACACCACAGGTATCCAAGGACCAGCTAAAGCACTTCACACCCGTGGTGGGCAGGAGCCGGAAACTTGGTTTGAATCCCGATACGCCGCAATAGCTGGCAGGGCGTACGACAGAGCCTCCGGTTTGTGTGCCGATTGCAATCGGGTAATAGCCAGCAGCAACGCCGGCAGCGGAACCCGCAGAAGACCCGCCGGGCGTGTGGCCAAGATCATGTGGGTTGCGAGCAGGCGAGGGCGCTAAATAGGCAAATTCTGTTGTCACCGTTTTGGCCGCCAGCACAGCGCCGGCTCGGCGCATCATGCTCACAATAGCTGCATCGAAACGGGGTTGATTGTCTTTCCAGATCGGCGAGCCGTGCTCTGTTTGCATATCGTGAGTGTCGATAACGTCCTTCACGCCAACGGGAATGCCCGCCAGCGGACCGGCTGCCGTTTCCAATTCAGCGCGTGTCTGGCCAAAATCGTAGTAGGCCAACGCATGCAATTCGTTTTCAGACCGAGCAATGGCGTCAGCGCATTTATGGAACAATTGCTGGGCATCGAGAGAACCAGCCTCCATAGCAAGCAAAGCATCGATCAGACTGATGGGCGCAACATGATGGCTGGCGTCTTTGCCTGTAGCTGTGGTTGAGACGCCCATGGTCCACTCCGCCTGCGGGGTTGCTTAGCTCCACCTTGTGCCAGTTGCGGGTCCGCAGCAAAAGAAAAACCCAAGCCAAAGTACGTTTTCATTTTGGTAAGGTTACCGGGGCGGTGGCCCCAAACCCCTGTAGGCACACGACAATCTATCCGGACAACCGAAAATTAACGGTGTTCGGTAACCATGTTCAGGTGTTTCTTGTTGAGTATGCGTTATGTCTGCGTTGCGTTTTCTGCCAGTGGTTCTGGCTTGTATGGTCCTTTCCGCCTGCAATACGACCAAAACCCCTCCACCCAGTTCCACAGCTTTTGCCAAAGCACCCGTTAGGGTAGCTGCGCCGGTTAGAGACGCTGTGAAGGGCGGGGAACCGCTGCGAGCGGCAGCGGGCAAGCAAGCTCCGGCTATAAACTTTGCAACTTCGCCCGTACCCAAAGCACCCAGCCGCAGCAATCGAAAAGGCTCAACCGAACCGGAGGCGCTGCGTGGGCGAACCCTCTACGCATTTTCTTCCCGTATTCCACTTCGTAATAAGGAAGTGGTGCTGACCTTCGACGATGGCCCGCACCCCACCCACACGCCCCGCATCCTGGCAGCGCTGGACAAGTATGGCGTGAAGGCG